>NZ_JBKGTW010000002.1:0-125621 GCF_046546535.1 Neisseria sp. WLZKY-1 | reverse complement strand
ATAACAGTGCTATTGTGCCATATTTGCACCATTTCATACATATAAATTATAAGTAATTGATATTTTTTATTTTATTTTAAATATCAATCCCATCGAGCATGGGGGCAACGGACAGGCGGCGCGTGCCTTGGTATGCGGAATCGGGGGCGGGCTGTGTGTGTTCTGCTGTGTGCATGGCGGGCGGTTTTCTGTGTGGCCGTTTGTAAAAATATCATCCCCGCCAAAGCGGGGACGGGCTGTTTCGGGCGGACTGTTCAGGAGTCGACGCGGATGCCGCCGCCCTGCGCCTGCGCTTCGTCCAGTTTTTTCTGCAAGGTGTCGCACGGGGTGTCACAGTCGCACATTTTTTTCATGCCCAGCGCGCTGATGCCGCCGCAGCTGCCTTTGATGCTGCGTTTGGAAAAAATATAGCCGACGGACATGGCGAGGATAACGATTAAAAACAGGCCGAAGGTGAGGAGGATGGTGTTCATGGTTGTTCCTGCGCGAGCATTTTTTTGAGGGCGGAGCTGGTCTGCGTGCGGTAGCCGCCGCCTTCGCGGACGATGAAGAATACTGCCAAACCCTGTTTTTCGGCAAGTTCGAGGCCGCGCTCTTCGCCGAGGACGAACAGGGCGGTGGAGAGGCCGTCGGCGGTGGCGGCCGTGTCGGCAATCACGCTGACGGAGGCGAGATTGTGGCTGATGGGTTCGTGCCGCTGCGGGTCGATGATGTGCGACAGGCGGCGTCCGTGCGCGTCGGTGTGGAAGTTGCGGTAGTCGCCGGAGGTGGCGATGGCACGGTTGTCGAGCGGGACGATAATCTGCGCGCCGCCGCCTTGGACAATCTGCGGCTGCTCGATGCCGATGCGCCAGCTTTCGCCCTGCGCGTTTTTGCCTTTGCCGCGCAGCTCGCCACCGATTTCCACCAGATAGTTGCCGATGCCGAGGCTTTCGAGATGCAGGGCGAGTTTGTCGACGCCGTAGCCTTTGGCGATGGACGACAGATCCAAATAGACTTCGGGCTGCGCTTTGGCCAGCGTGGGGGCATCACTCGTGCCGCCGAGGGCGATTTTGTCTATGCCGGTGACGCGCGAGGCGGCGGCAATCTGTTCGGGCGACGGCTCGCGGCTGACGCTTTTGTCGGGCCCGAAGCCCCACAGGTTGACCAGCGGCCCGACGGTGACGTCCAGCGCGCCGCCGGTCAGCCCGTTCAGGCGCACGGCTTCGGCGGTGACAAAACCGAAATCGGCGGACACGGGCATGGGGCGGCCGGTGTCGCGCATGCGGTTGAAGCGGCTGATTTCGGAATCTTCGCGGTAGGTGGACATCTGCCGGTTCACTTCTTCCAGCAGGCCGTCGAGCTGTTTTTGCACTTCCTGCGGCGCGGGGGTTTGCTTGAGGCCGTCTGAAACGTATTTGACGGTGTAGGTTGTGCCCATGGTTTCGCCGCGCAGGGTCACGGTGGGCGGCGCGGGCGTTTCGCTGCGGTTGCAGGCGGCCAAAAGCAGGCAGGCGGCGAGAAGGGAAAAGAGGATGCGGAAGGGTGACATGGTGTTCTTTTATTCGTTTGCACAAACGGTAAAAGCGAAGCCCCTGAAAGAATCAGGGGCTTCGCGGATTGCTTGGCGGAGTAAGAGGGATTCGAACCCTCGATGCAGGTTGACCCCACATGCTTCCTTAGCAGGGAAGTGCCTTCAGCCTCTCAGCCATTACTCCGTGCAGAAAGCGCGCACTATACGCAGGCGGCGGCGCGATGTCAACGCGGCGCAGACAGTTTTGCCGTATGCAAACGATAAGACAATGACGTGAAAAGGCAAAATTCCATATCTTTTTCAGACGGCCGCCGTGCTTTCAGACGGCATCTGACGCACTGCCGCTCAGCGCACGTGGCGGATGTAGCCGCCGACGGAATAGCCGCTGCCTTGGTAGCTTTGGCTGATGCTGCCGCCCTGCCCTTGGATGCGGTAGACGTCGCGCTCGGGCGGCGGGTTGCGCGGGTAGCAGCGGCGGCGGTTGTAACGGTCGTAGTAGCAGTCTTGGCCGTAGTAGGCCGAGGCGGGCGTGGTATCGCCGTAGATAACGGTGGTGCCCGGCGGGGCGTTGACGGTGACGGTTTTGTTGATAACGGTGCGGTTTTCGACGGGCAGGTCGATGGCGGCGTAGCGGCCGTAGGGGGTTTCGCTGTACACGCAGGCGCAGGCCAAGAGCGGCAGCAGCAGAATCGCGGTGCGGACGGTTTTCATGTTTTGCTCCTTTCACGGTTTTGGCTTCGTTTTCGTTGAAGCTGCGTTTTCAGAAACATCATTCCCGCGTAGGCGGGAGCGGCCTTTTTCAGACGGCCTCAATCGAAATCGAAATCCAGGTCTTCCTGTTCGGGTGCCACGCCGAAATCGCGGCTTTTTTCCCATTTGGCCTGTTCGACTTTTTTGCGGCGCAGGGCGAGCAGGCGCATGGTTTGGTGGCGTTCGCCGTCGGTCATTTTTAGCCAGTTGTGACGCTCTTCGCGGCTGCGCAGGCAGCCGACACAGTAGCCTTTGTTGTTGGCGCGGCAGACGCCGATGCAGGGGCTGGGTATGCCGAAGAAGTCGGGCTGGTCCATGTTTTCAGACGGCCTTTCCCTGCATATTGTGGTGTTCGAGCGTAAAGCCCGCCTGTTTGTAGGCGCGGAAACGGTCGCGGGCGGCGGCCAGCTCTTCCAAGCTGCCGCCGACGATTTCCAGCACGCGCAGGGGCGGCGCGGCGGCCTGCGTCCAAAAGTCTTGGCTGAGATTGAGGACGACGGTGCCCGCAGGCAGCGGCGGCAGTTGCGCGCCGCAGGCAAGGACAACGGGAACGCCCTGCGGAAAGGCCGCGTCGGTCCGCCAGATTTCGTGCGGCAGAAAACCCTCGGGCGGGTCGCGCCACAGGGCTTGATCGAGGCTTTCGAGTTCGCCGAGCTCCTGCGTCCACACTAGCAGCGGCTCGGGGTTTTGCGCGGCGCGGCGGACAAGGCGGCAGGCGAAGGCGGCGGGATCGGAAACGTGGGTGTAGAAGGTGGCGGTGGGCATGGTGTCGCAGATTGGAAAAAAGGGAGGTCAGTCGCCGGGAAATTCGCCGATGTAGTGCAGGCCGTTGTAGCTTTTGCCGGCGTCGATATTCAGCTCGGGGTCAGAATACCACAAGACGGCGTTGCCTTCGCACAGGCCGAGTGCGCGGCATTTCTGCCGCACGGCGTCCAGGGCGTCTGCGTCTACGGCGGCTTCGGCCAGCAGCTCGTCAAGCGGGACGGTGCGGGCGGACAGGGGAATGATGCCTATCTAAAACGGATATTCAGACGGCCTATTGCTACTTTAAATAATATTTGGGTTTAAAATATCATCGTATTTCCCAAATTCGGGGAACAGAAAATCAATTATTTAAATTTTTCATCCTCATAATATGGGTGATCAAAAAGCTCTCCTTCCCACATATTTATTTCTTCTATGCCTTTATCTTTCATAAACTCATGATAATCATAAAAATCTTTTCCATATTGTCCGTAAAAAATTTTCATATCCCCAAGCCACATAGCATAACATTCATCGCATAAAATGACCTCCCCAGAGAAATATTTAGGCTTTGCATGATAAAGGTAGCCTTGCTCACATCTTGGGCAAATTTTAATTTCTTTATCCATAAGAGATTCCTTTCTTAATTATTTCTGAGGATATGCAGATGGAAAAATAGGAATTTGGGTTTAACTTTCGGTACACCGTCCCTGCAGCTTAAGATCCTGCGAGAATGGTATAAAATGCAGGACAACTCCAGTACAACTCCTTAAACAAAGGCAATATAATGATTTTCAGATACAAAAATATTCTATTTAATATTTTAAATATACTTTTTTGTTTATCCTGTTTTCTCCTGTTAAATGGCTGTGAAGATAGGACTTTTTACTCTGATGGATTGGATATAATTAAACATCATGAATTATATAGGAAAGAAAATAAAACTTGTCAAAATGAGCATATGTTAATTGAGCCTTTGAAATCTGGAATTGCCTTAAATATATATTCGTCATGTATGACCAGTACTGACTTTTTTATCAAAGAATCATTAAATCTAATAGAAAAAAATAAAAATATTCGTATTTCTATTTCTTTTTTCTCCTGTAGCAAAGAGGATTGTCTTTCTCAATCTAGCCTTTTTAACTCGCCAAAGCCTTACTTAACTATTAATTTTAATAATTAGTACAGTTTGTCAATTTATTTAGCAGCCGCAAGCCGGATTCTTAAATTTGATACCCCAAAAAAGGCCGTCTGAAAACTGGTTTTCCCGTTTTCAGACGGCCTTTTTATGCCCGCCGCAGCCGTTATCCTTGATGCAGGCTGTTATAGTCTTCGTCATAATTCGGCATTCAGGCCGATGTCGCGGCAGAAAGGGCAGATTTCGCCTTCGTTCAGGTCGTCCTGCCCGAAATAGCGTTCGTACTCTTCCTGTGTGCCGGCAAACGTGCCCAACCAAAGGTGGACGGTGTTGAAACGGTCGGCGTATCTGTATTCTTCGTTCATGGAATTTTCCTAGTTTGGGGTGGACGAAGGCCGTTCCTGCCTACACGGGAATGACGTTTCTGAAAGCGCAGCTTCAACGGCAAAAGGCTTTTCAGACGGCCTTTAATACAGAAAAACAGTCTGCCGCCCTACCCTGCCGCCAAGAATTCGCGCAGGGCGGTGCGGCGGGTTTCGGTGTTGGCGCAGGCGGCGGCGAAGGATTCGCGGCTACCTGCGTATACAAAACGTTCGCGCGCGCGGGTGACGGCGGTGTACAGCAGGGCGCGGCTGAAGCCCTCCGCGCTGCCGTCGGCGGGCGGCAGCAGCCACACTTCGCCGTATTCCGAGCCCTGGCTTTTGTGCACGGTCACGGCAAACGCGCTACCGTGGGCGGGCAGGCGGCTGAGGGGAACGCGGCGGAAACCGCCGCCTGCGGGAAACCGCACCGACAGGCCGTCCGAGCCGTGCGAATCGGGCATCACAATGCCGATGTCGCCGTTAAACAGCCCCATCGCGTAATCGTTGCGCTCCACCATCAGGATTTGTCCGGCAAACCACGCCCTGTCTTCGCGCGCGCGCCCTTCGCGCAGCAGAATGCGGCGGCAGGCTTCGTTAAAACGTTCGGCGTCGCCGCGCCGCGCGGCCAGCACGGTGAGGCGGCTCTGGCAGGCAAAAGCGGCGGCAGGATCGGCGGCATCGGCCGCCTGCCAAAACGCCGCCTGCATGCGGCAGAAACGCTCCGCCAAACGTTCGGCGCCGCCATCGGCAAACGACAATTCTTCGGGGAAACGGGCGAAGGCGTCTTCCGCCCCCGCCGCATCGCCCGCGCACACCGCCCGCGCCAGCGCGCCCAAACCGCTGTGTTCGCCGAAGCGGTGGCTGACAGTGAGGCGGGCGGTGTTGGCCGACAGGGGCGGCGCGTTTGAGGCCGTCTGAAAACGCCCTGCGGCATCGGGCAGCAGGGTTTTCAGACGGCCTGCGGTATCGGCGTCGAGCACGGTCGGCCGCGCCAGCGCCGCCAGCACCGCACCCGCGCCGACGGAAGGAAGCTGATTTTCGTCGCCCAACAGAATCACGCGGCAACCGTCGGGCACGGCGCGCAGCAAATCGAGCATCAGCGCCAGATCGAGCATCGAGGCTTCGTCCACCACCAAAATATCCAACGGCAGCGGGCGGGCGGCGTCAAACTGCGGCCGCATCTGCGGCGGACGCAGTTTCAGCAGGCGGTGGACGGTTTGCCCTTCGAGGGCGGACAGCCGCTCTTTGAGGCCGTCTGAAAGCGGGAAACGGCCGAGCGCCGCGTGCAGCGCGTTGCCCATATGCGCCGCCGCCTTGCCTGTCGGCGCGGCCAGCGCGATACGCGGCAGAGGGTCGGCGCCCGAACACAAAAGGGCGAGCAGCTTGGCGACGGTGGTGGTTTTGCCCGTGCCCGGCCCGCCGGTAATCAGCATAAAGTTTTGCAGCAGCGCCAGCGCGGCGGTGGCCTGCTGCCCTTCGCTGCCCGCACCGTCAAACCACAGGCCGAGGTTTTCCGCCGCCGCCCGCATATCGGCAGGCGCGGCTGGCGCGGCGGCGAGGCGGCGGATTTCGCCCGCCAAATCGTTTTCCAGCTGCCACAGGCGGCCGAGAAACAGCCGCCGCCCGCGCAACACCAGCGGCGCCCTGCCCGTGCCGTCGGCCAGAGGCGCGGCGCTATCAAGCGCTTCGGCCTCCGCGTCGTTCAGCCAAATAAAACTGTGGCCGTCGTCGAGCGCGGAAAACAGGCGCGGCAGAAAAGGCGCGCACAGGGCGGCGGCTTCGGGAAACAGGCGTTGCAGCACATCGAGCGCGGCATCGGCGGCGGCATGGCGCAATTCGTTGTCGGACATAGCGGTCGGGAAGGATTGGACGAAAGCGGCGATTATATAGCGGCGGGCGGGGAAAAGGCCGTCTGAAACGGTATGCCCGCGGCGAATCAGCTTGGAAAACTGTCAAACAGCAAAACCCGACGGTATACTGACGACAGCGAAAACGGGCAGGCGCGGCCTGTATGCAATAGGTTTTTTCCGCCCCGCGACGCACGCGGTTTCCCAACTTTAGCAAGCGTAGGGGGTGTCTTCAGCACGCACGCGCCTGGGCAGTATATAGGGAATCTGAATATTTACTTGCATAACAAATGCCGTCTGAAAAATTGTGAGCTTTTCAGACGGCATTGAGCCGTAAATCATGGAACGCGTGCGTGCTGAAGCACACACCTTACGCATGGATTTTAGGTTTCATGCAGGCTACAGTTTGTTTGAGAATATGTTTTTGTATTTCTTTACACTTTTTTTGATATTCAGGGTGAGCTATTAAGAAATCAGATATTGCAATATTAAAGTAATAATATGCTAAATTAATAGGTATAATTAATTCTTCAGGATTGAAATCATCTCCAACTGAAAAATAAATAGAAGGAGCTTTATCAATATACTCAAATCCATTTACCTCTTCATAATCTCCAATCCATCTGGTAGCATCTATTTTTTCATATTGAGCACCTATTACTCCAAAATGTCCGGTAGTTGTAATATTTTTAAAACACTCTAAAAGCGTATCTTTAGTTTCAAATTGGTAAATTGTTTCAAAAAAAATCGAAATAACAAAATGGTTGTTATTTATAGATTTTTTCTTTAAGTTTAGAAAAATATTATTTTTCATAATTTTTCCTTTAAATTATTCTGGGTGAATGTTTGTAATTCTTCCTGTATTTACATCAAAATATGATCTAAATTTGATTCCGTCAAAGGTTTCTGAGAATTGAATGACATTTTTTCTTTCCGATATTGATTTAGTTCTTTCATTTTGAGCAATTTTAGAGGCTTTTGAATATCCTTGTGAAGCAGCTTTTTGAGCCATTTGAAGTATTTTATCATCAGAAAATTTTTTAGGATCATAAACAGTTTTTATACTTGAAATTTCCTTAAATCCACCATCAGGTTTACCTGTCCTGTCTAGTGTAGGAATCTCATATTTAATTCGGGTAATGCCTTCAATATCAGTTTGGGTTTCAGATTTTACGCGTCCTCCTCGTGAATTTAGTTCTGCTATAAAATTGGTGCGGTAAAGGCCGTCTGAAACTCTGTTTCAGACGGCCTTTTGCCTTCGTTAAAGCTGCGTTTTCAAAAACCTTTTTACCGCATTTACACCCCGAAGCGGTGCCAGCGGGAGCTGGTTTATCCGTCCAAATGGCTGCTGTCGCGGGCGAGGACGGTGCGTTTGCCCGAGGCGTCGGCGGCAGAGATGATACCGTCGGCTTCCATCTGCTCGATCAGGTTGGCGGCGCGGTTGTAGCCGATTTTCAAATAGCGCTGTACGGAGGAGATGGTGGCTTTGCCGGTTTTGATCACGCAGGCGACGGCTTCGTCGTAGAGCGGGTCGCTGCCGCCTTCGTTGCTGCGGCCTTCGTTGGCGTTGCTGAACATGTCGTCGCTGCCGACGCCGCCGGTGAGGATGTCTTCGACGTAGGCGGGATCGCCGAACTGTTTGAGGTATTCCACCACGCCGTGCACTTCTTCGTCGGAGGCAAACACGCCGTGCACGCGCTGCGGGTAGCCCGTGCCGGGCGGCAGGAAGAGCATGTCGCCCTGGCCGAGCAGGTTTTCCGCACCCATTTGGTCGAGGATGGTGCGGCTGTCGATTTTGCTCGACACTTGGAAGGCGATACGGGTGGGGATGTTGGCTTTAATCAGGCCGGTGATGACGTCGACGCTGGGGCGCTGGGTGGCGAGTATCAGGTGGATGCCCGCCGCACGCGCTTTTTGTGTGATGCGGGCGATGAGTTCTTCGATTTTTTTGCCTGCGGTCATCATCAGGTCGGCAAACTCGTCGACGACGACGACGATAAACGGCAGTTTTTCCAGCGGCTCGGGGTCGTCGGGCGTGAGGCTGAACGGGTTGCCGATTTTGCGGCCGCGTTCGGCTTCTTCGCGGATTTTCTGGTTGTAGCCCGCGAGGTTGCGCACGCCCAGATGGCTCATCAGGCGGTAGCGTTTTTCCATTTCGTTGACACACCAGGTCAGCGCGTTGGCCGCCAGCCGCATATCGGTGACGACGGGGGCGAGCAGGTGCGGGATGCCTTCGTAAATGGAGAGTTCGAGCATTTTCGGGTCGATCATGATCATGCGCACGTCTTCCGGCCGCGCCTTGTAGAGCATGGACAGAATCATGGCGTTGACGCCGACGGATTTGCCCGAGCCGGTCGTGCCCGCCACCAGAAGGTGCGGCGCGCGGGCAAGGTCGGTGACGACGGGCTGGCCGGTGATGTCCTGACCCAGCGCCAGGGTGAGTTTGGACGGGGAATCGGCGAAGGCGGGCGAGTCAAAAATCTCGCTCAGGCGGATCATCTGCCGCTTGGGATTGGGCAGCTCCAAGCCCATGCAGGTTTTGCCGGGTATGGTTTCGACGACGCGGATGGAGGCGACGCCCAGCGAGCGGGCGAGGTCTTTTTCCAGATTCATCACCGCATTGCCGCGCACGCCCACGTCGGGCTCGATTTCGTAGCGCGTAATCACCGGCCCGGCAAAGGCGTCGAGCACTTTCACTTTCACTTTGAACTCGGCCAGCTTTTCTTCGATGGTGATGCTGTTTTCCAGCAGCGCTTCTTCGCTTTGCGCGGCGGCGGGGTTGTAGCTGGGCGCGTGCAGCAGATTCAGGCCGGGCAGCGGGTAGGCGCCGCCCTCATCGGGGAAAAAAGGCGTTTCGTCCCCGTGCGGCGCGGCTTCGTGCGCGTAGGCATCCTGTTCGTGGGTTTCGCGGCTGCCGTAGGCATCTTGCGCGTTTTCAGACGGCCTCTGCGGCGCGTCGTCCCATTGCGGCTCATCCCAATCCACTTCGTTTGCCCAAGCGCCTTCCTGCGCGTCCTGCGGCTCGGCAAAGGCATCGGCAAACGCGGCATACGGGTTTTCAGACGGCCTCTCTTCTTCGCGTTCGCGCTGCGGCAGCATTTCGGCGGAAAAGGCTACCGACGCAGGCGGCGGCACGTCGATGCCGAAGGGCGGCGTGTCGGGCACGGCGGGCGGTTCGACCACGGTGGCGTCGGGCGGCGGCACTTCGGCGCGCTTGCGCGGCGGATAGGGCGCGAAACGGTTGTCCAAGGCGCTGCCCGCTTTCGGCCGCGAGGCCTGCGGTTTCACCACTTCGCCGCCGTAGGCCGACACACGGGCGGCAACGGGCAGGATGCTGGCGTTTTCTATCGTGCTGACGCGGCGCAGGCGGCGCGGGCTGCCTTCGCGGCGCGACAGGTTGGCCAGCACTTCGTCGTCGGCGATGGTGTGCGGGCGCATGGTTTGCCGCATGTCGGCCGTGGGGCGGCGGCGCGCCGACTGCCCGCGCAGCAGGTTGCTGCGGATGTCGCCCTCGCCTATGGTCTGCACTTCGCGCCCCGTGCGGCGGGCGGCTTTGTATTCCGTGTTTTCAGACGGCCTGTGCACGGGCGGCGTGGCGATGCCCTGCGCGAACACTTGGTTGTCGCGCTCGATGCGGCGCAGCAGGGCGCGCTCCTGCGTGCCGCGCAGCGAAGTTTCGTCGGGGTGCACGGCGGCGGACTGTGGCGCTTGGCGGCGGCGGTTTTGCGCGGCGGACTGAATGCGGCGGATGTCGTCGAGGGTAATGACTTCGGCGTCGGGCGGCGGCCGGCGCACGGCTTCGTTTTCTGGCTCGGGGCTGATTTTTTCGATGATGGCTTCGGCGGGCTCGCGTTTGAAGCGTTCCACTTCGGCCTCGGTGATGACGGGCGCGTCGGGTGCGGGCGCGTGCGGCGGCGGGTCTTCGTCTTCGGGCGGGGCAATCAGGCCGTCTGCGGCCGCGCCGTCTTCGTCTTCGGGCAGGCTGCCGCTGTGGGTGTGGGCGAAGGTTTCGTCAATGATTTCCTGCACGGTTTTGCGTTTGAAGCGGCCGATTTCGGCCTCGGTGATCACTTCCGCATCGGGCGCGGGCGCGGGCGGCGGCGGGTCTTCGTCTTCGGGCGGGGAAATCAGGCGTTCTGTGTCTGCGGTATCGGGGGCGGCGGGTTCGGCCTGAGCGTCTGCCCCAGCCTGCTCCGTCTGTTCCGCTGCGTCCGTATCCGACGGGGCAACAGGGTTTTCAGACGGCCTCTGCGCCGCCGTTGCCCCTGTTGGTTCGCTTTGCGGCGGCGATTGTTCCTCTGGCGCGGAGGCCGTCTGAAAAACAGTGTCGTCCGCCTCTTCGCGGGCGGCGGAGAAAATCGGCAAATCGTCGAAACGGTGTCCGCCGCCCTCTTCTTCGGCCTGCGCGGCGGCGTTGAGGCGGCGGTAGCGTTTGGGCGAGACTTCGCGCAGCTTTTCCACCGTGCGCTCGTACACGGCGCGACTCTCGTCGGCGGCACGGCTGCGGCTGCGGCTGTTGTTCAGATTGGGGGCGGCACCGTACAGCGCTTTGGCCGCGCGGCCGCCGCTGCCGTTTTCAGACGGCCTCTCCCCTTCGTGGCGGTTGTAGTAGCGCAGTTCGCGCTGCCATTCGCGGTCGAGGTAGAAGCGCCAGCCGAGCAGGGCGGCAAGGGCGGCGAGCAGAATCAGGCTGGCGGCAATCCAAAACATAGGCGGGCGGTTTTCCGTAAAGATTGGGTAAAGGGCGGCATTTTAACGCGTTTCCCCGCAGACAGAAACTTCGCGGTGTTTGGGCTATAATGCGCGCCTTTTTACCGCAACTGCCGAAACCGTCATGGATTTTCACGCCGAATGGTTTGCCGCCGCGCCCGCTGCCGCCGCCTGTTTCATCCTCTTTTGCTGCCTGTGCGCCGCCGCCCGCCCCGCGTTGCGCGTGCTGCGCGTCCGGCCGCAGGCTTTCGGCGTGCTTTTGTGTTTTTTCGCCGTGTTCTGGTCGCTGGACGCGGGCACGGGCAGCGGCCTGCACTACCATCTGCTCGGCGTGACGCTCGGCTGCCTGATGATCGGGGCGCCGACGGTGTTGTGGCTGGTTTCGCTGTTTCTGCTGCCGCATATGCTGCTGAACGCGGGCGCGGCCGATCTGGCGGTGCTGCCGCTGAACGCGCTGGCGCTGACGCTGCCTGCGGCGGCGGTGTCGGCCGGTTTGCGTTTCGCCGAACGCCGCTTCCTGCCGCCCAACCTCTTCCTTTATATCTTCGTCAACGGCTTTTTCGCCGCCGCGCTGGGCATGCTGGCAACGGGTGCCGCCGTGCTCGCCCTCGTGTCGCAGTCGCCCGCCTTTGCCGATGCCGACCTGCGCACGCGCTCCTTCCCCGTCTTCTTCCTGCTCGGCTGGGGCGAAGCCTTCCTTACCGGCCTGTTCGCCGCCGTGTTCGTCGCCTTCAAACCGCATCTTCTGGCTACCTTCGACGACAACCGCTACCTGCGCCGCAGCAACAGCATCTGGCCGTCTGAAAACCAACCGTGAACGCATCTTTCCTGCCCCAACTTCTGGCCGTCTGCTGCGGCGCGGCGCTCGGTGCGTCGGCGCGCTGGCTGCTTAGCCTGTGGCTCGCCGCCCTGCCCCAACCCTTCTCCTATGCCACTCTCGCTGCCAACTGGATCGGCGCGCTGCTGATCGGCATCGCGGCGGGCGTGTCCGAACTCGTCCCCGCCCTGCCGCCCTACTGGAAGCTGTGGTTTGTCACCGGCCTGCTCGGCAGCCTCACCACCTTCTCGGGCTTTTCCCTCGAAATCGTCGCCATGCTGCAACAGCAGCGCTACCTTCCCGCCCTCGCCACCGCCCTCCTCCACCTCACAGGCTCGCTCCTGCTCACGGCGGCAGGCTTGTGGCTGGTCAAACTCGCCGCCCGCTGAGGCCGTTCTCGAAAGCGAAACGCCAAAGAAGTCAAAAAGAGAGGCCGCCCGTCTTTTCAGACGGCCTCAGCCGCGCAAAAGGCCGTCTGAAACCTGCCGTTTCAGACGGCCTTCAAACCGTATATGCCGCAGCGGCTGCCGTTGAGTAAAAACCGTTTCCCGCCAAACACTCCGCCTCAAGCCGCCTGCCTTTACATTCCGACAGCTTGCAACACAAAGCGTTTCCATTTATATTCGCGAACACAATTTAATCCTATTTAACAACGACACGCTTACCACAGGAAAACCATTATGTTCGTCTGCATCTGCAATGCGGTTACCGACCACCAAATCAAAGAAACCGTCGCCGCCGGCGCCAGCACCCTCGGCGATTTGCAAGCCCAACTGGGCGTCGCCACCTGCTGCGGCTGCTGCACCGACCTGGCATCGTCCTTCCTCACTGCCAACAACGCCCAGCAAAGCGGCACGGTAAACGCCGCCATCAACGTTTCCAACTGAATATTCTTATTTTGAGGCCGTCTGAAACCGTTCAGACGGCCTTTCCCATGCACCCGACACCGGGCGGGCAAACCCGTTATAATGCGCCTCCTTTTTCCGCCCGCCCGAGCGCACATGATTTATCCCTGGCACGAATCCGACTGGCGCAGCCTCGCAGAACACTGCGACCAGCTGCCGCACGCCCTGCTCTTTTCCGGCAAGGAAAACACCGGCAAAACCGCCTTCGCCCGCCACCTCGCCCAAGCCTTGCTGTGCGAAAACAGCGGCGCGGCATACGAAGCCTGCGGGCAATGCCCCTCCTGTCACCTGTTCGCGCAAAACAGCCATCCCGACTTCTACGAACTCACCCCCGAAATCCCCGAAGGCGAAGCCGTCGGGCGCAAACTGTTGCAAATTAAAATCGACGCCGTGCGTGATGTGATCGAACACGTCCGCCTCACCTCCGTACGCGGCGGGCGGCGCGTGGTACTGGTTCATCCCGCCGAAAGCATGAACGCGCAATCGGCCAACGCCCTGCTGAAAATTCTCGAAGAGCCGCCAGAAGGCGTCGTTTTCCTGCTGGTTTCCCACGAACGCGACCGTCTGCTGCCCACCGTCAAAAGCCGCTGCCGCCAAATCGTCCTGCACGCGCCCGAGCGTGCCGCCGCGCTGGCCTATGTACGTGAACGCCACCCGCAGCACGCAGAAGAGCTGCTCGCCTTCCACAGCGGCGCCCCCCTGTTTGACGACGACGCAGAACAAACCGCCCTGCGCGGCGAGCTGCTGCAACTCTTGTCCGCCCCCCGCCTGATTGCCGCCCTCGACTACGCCGCCGCCTTCGACAAACACAAACTGCCGCTGGCCGTGTTCCTCGACTGGCTGCAAAAATGGCTGCTCGACGTCGGCCTGGCGCAGCAGAACATGCCGCCGCTCTACTACCCCGCCTTCGCCGCCCAATCCGCCGCCGTCGCCGCACGCACCGCGCCGCACGCCCTCTTCGCCCTCACAGGCCGTCTGAACAGCCTCGTCCCTTACGGCCGCCACACATTAAGTGTTAAAATGCAGCTCGAATTTTTGCTCACCGAATACCTGCATTTCTGGCAGAACAAATAACCGATAGGAAAACATCATGGCAGCCAACCCCGATTTTGATTTCAACAAGCCCACCGACATCCCGATTCCGGGTAAAATGATCAACCTGCACATCCCCGACCGCCAGTCGCTCTACAACTGCTACATCCCCTTCTTGGAACACGGCGGCCTGTTCGTCACCACCGAAGACAAATTCTCCCTCGGCGACGAAGTGCTGCTCGCCCTGTCGCTGGGCAAAAGCCAGGAAAAAAAATTCCTGCGCACCAACGTCGCCTGGATCAACTTCGCCATCTCCACCCCCCTGCGCCCGCGCGGCATCGGCGTGGCCTTCGGCAAAGACGAAATCTCCATCGCCACCAAAAATCTGATTGAAAAACAGCTCGGCACCGCCCTCAAAAGCGACCGCGTCACCTTCACCCTGTAACACACAGGCCGTCTGAAACCCTTTCAGACGGCCTTTTCACGCCCACATTCCCATGCAGCTTATAGACTCTCACTGCCACCTCAATTTCGACGGCCTCGCCGACCGCCTGCCCGAAGTACTCGCCAACATGGCCGAAAACCAAGTCGCCCTCGCCCTGGCCGTCAGCGTCAGCCGCCAAAGCTTTGCAGAAGTGCACGCCATCGCACAAGAGCACACCAACATCTACGCCAGCGTCGGCATCCACCCCGACGACCCCGCAGCCGAAGAATTCACATTTGAAGAACTCGTCGGACGCGCCGCCCTGCCCAAAGTCGCCGCCATCGGCGAAACCGGCCTCGACTATCACTGGTGCAAAGGCGATCTCGCCTGGCAGCACCGCCGCTTCATCACCCACATCGAAGCCGCCAAGCAAAGCCGCATGCCCCTCATCATCCACACCCGCGACGCCGCCGACGACACCATGCGCCTGCTGCGCGAACACCAGGCACACGCCGGCGTTATCCACTGCTTCACCGAAGACGTGCGCGTCGCCCGCCTCGCCCTCGATTTGGGCTTCTACATCTCCTTCTCAGGCATCGTTACCTTCAAAAACGCCGCCGCCATCCAAGAAGCCGCCCGCTACGTTCCGCTGGACAGAATGCTGGTGGAAACCGACTCCCCCTTCCTCGCCCCCGTGCCCAAACGCGGCAAACCCAACGAACCGGCCTATGTGCGCCACACCGCCGGATTCGTCGCCGAACTGCGCGGCGACACCCTCGAAAACATCGCCCGAGCCACCACAGAAAACTTCTTCCGCCTGTTCGCCAAAATCCCGCGCGAGGCCGTCTGAACATCCCAAACGGCACAAACGGGAAAACACGCCACCGTGCCGATTCCGTCCCCCCTTACAAAGGAAAACCATGAAACACACCCTCCTCGCCGCCGCCCTGCTCCCTGCCTTCGCCGCCGCTGCTCCCGACACAGACGGCGCAGCCGTCCGCAAGCTTATCGAGCGGCACTACAACCGCCCCTTCCCCGCGCAAAAGTGCCAACTCACCGCCCCGCCCAAAGACAGCTACCAACAGCCCGAAAACTTCGCCTACTGCATGAAGCCCGCCGCCGCGCATACCGTCAACCGCAACGGCAAAACCACCCGCTACGTGCTCTACACAGGCTTCGCCTACGACACCCGCGAAAAACGCAAAGACGAAAGCCACGCCGCATCGGGGCTTGCCGAACTGTTCGTCTTGGAAAAAACAGGCGGCACATGGGTGCTCAAACAACACGGCAGAAGCGAAATCGGCGCATGGGGCGAGCCCCCGCAGGAATGGCGGTTTGTGCAGGTGGGCGGACAAAACTGGGGCTACCAAACCGAAAGCGGCTACACCAACCAGGGCGTCACCGAAACCGCACAGTCTTTTATCTTCACCGACAACAACGGCGTTGCCCACAGCGACATCCCTGCGAGCAACGACAACGGCGGCATGTATGGCGACTGCAACGAATACAAAGGCGCGGAAAAGCGCAGCTGCCAAAACAGCCAAACCAGTCTGGAAGCCGAAATCACCTTCAACCGTGCCGCCGAACACAACGGCGTGTGGGAAATCCAAGCCGTATTGAGCGGCCGCGCAGGCAAAACACGCTACGCCAAGCAAAAATACGCCATGCCCTACAACAGCGGCAAACGCAGCCACCTTATCCCCAAAAACTACCCGATTTAACAACGCCATATAAATAAGAGGCCGTCTGAAAAACGAAAAACGCTTTTCAGACGGCCTTTGCGTACGGCTCCCATACGGCAAACCGCAGAAAACTTGGCAAGCCGCGCCAAATACGCGCCTGCGGCTGCTCCCGAACAACAATGTTTGAGGCCGTCTGAAAAGCCGCAAAGCGGTTTCAGACGGCCTCAAACATACAAAGGCCACTCCCGCCTGCGGGAAACGGCCTTTCGACAAAAGCCTTACTTCTTGTCAAAGCTCAGATAACGCAGCAGCAGCCCCGCACCGATCAGCGTGCAGACCAAGTAAATGACGCTGGAAACGCCGTGCCACATACCGAACGAGCCGCCCGCCAGCGACAGCAGCCAATGCGACGCACCGGTTTTATGGGCGGCGATCACGGGGGCGAACAGGAACTGGTTGGCCGCCAGCAGCGCCAGCAGCAGGATGATGAATTTCGGCGCGATGCTGCGGCCGCCGTGGCCGAAGCCGCGTTCGCGCCGCGTGCCGACGGCAAACCAGGCCAAAAGCCATGCGGCTATGCCGAACCAGTTGTTCACGGCAAACAGCGTGCCCGCGATATTGCCGGCGGCCTGACGCCCGATCTGCTCGAACAATATCGGGCCGACGACATAGCCTGCCATAATCTGCATGCCCAGCCAAACGCCGGTTAAAAGTGCGGTGAGACGGTTCATCCGTTTATCCTTTCTGTGTGAAACGGCGCGCATACTAGCACAAGAAGCCGCCTGCGTTTCGCGCCTCGCCGTGCAGCCAGCCTCTATCGGCAGACGCGCCGCGCGGGGATTCGGGGCAGGCTTGGGCAGCCCGTTTTTAACTGCGCTTTCAGACGGCCTTTTCCGCGCCGTGCACCAGATTGCCGCCGTCGTTCGGGTGCAGGAAGGCGAACACCCAGCCCGCGCAGAAGGTCACCGCGCCGATGGACACGAAAGTCAGGCGGAAGGCGCGGTGCATATCGGCGCTGCGCCCGCTACCCGTGCCGTAGAAATTGAGCAGCGTTGCGCCCAGCGCGATGCCGAAGCCGATGGCAAGCTGCTGGTTCACGGCCATCAGGCTGTTGCCGCTGCCCTCCATCTGCGGGCGCAAATCGGCCAGCGTCAGCGTGTTCATCGCCGAATATTGCAGCGAATTGCACATACCCAGGCAAAACAGCGCGGGCACGAGCAGCCACAACGGCGTGGCGGCGGTCACCAACGCCATCGCCATAATCAGCAGGCCGATGATGCGCGTGTTCCACACCAGCACGGTGCGGTAGCCGAAACGCCCCACCACGGGCTTGACCAGCGGCTTGGTCAGCAACGCGGCAAGGGCGACAGGGGCAAGCGTCCAGCCTGCGGTGCTGGCGCTGCGGGCAAACACCACCTGCAACAAAAGCGGCATCAGAAACGGCATCGCGCCCATGCCCAGCCTGCTCACCAGATTGCCCAAAATGCCCAAGCGGAAAGTGCGTACCAGGCGCAGGCGCGGCGGATAGAGGGCAGCGTCGCCGTCGTGCCGCGCGTGCCGCCAATAAAGCGCGCCCGCCGCCAGGCCGCCCGAGGCGCACACGGCGGAAAACCGCCGCGCCCCCGGGTGCGTCAGCATTTCCACCGCCAGGCTCAAGCCCACCGCCGCCGCGCCGAAAAGCAGAAAACCGATCAGATCGAAATGCGGTTTGCCGCCGTCGGCCGCGTAAAAATCGGGCATGATTTTCGCGGCCAGCGCAATGCCCGCCAAACCGATGGGCACGTTAATCAGAAACACCCAATGCCAGCTGGCATATTCCACCAGATAGCCGCCCACCAGCGGCCCGACTATCGGCCCCAACAGCGCGGGCATCACGATAAAGTTCAGCCGCTCCAACAACTCGGTCTTGTCATACGCCCGCAGCACAATCAGGCGCGGCACGGGCACCATCATCGCCCCGCCCAAACCCTGCACCACCCGCGCGAACACCAAAAGCGGCAGATTCGGCGCGGCGGCGCACAGCAGCGAACCGAACACAAACAGCGCCATCGACACGGAAAACACTTTTTTCGTGCCGTAGCGGTCGGTCAGATAACCGCTCAGCGGCATAAACAGCGCCAGCGTCAGCGCATAGGAAATCACCGCCGACTGCATATTCAGCGCGCTCTGGTGCAAATCGGCCGCCATCTGCGGCAGCGCCGTGTTCAGCACCGTGGCATCGAGCATCTGCATGAAAATGCACACCGCCAGCAAAAGCGGCAGCCAACGCGATTGCGGTTGCGCCATGATGTTTCCTTTCCAAATCTGCGTTTGAGGCCGTCTGAAACATTCAGACGGCCTTTTTCAGACGGCCTTCGTATCCGTCAGCCGCGTGCCCGCCAGATAATCGTAGAGAAAGCGGCGCTCGGCGTTGAAAAGGGCAAAGCCCCACGGCAGTATCCACCAGCACAGCGCCGCGCCGAAAGCCGCTTTGGGCGGCACGCCCGCGCCGTGGCGCAGCGCGGCATAAGCCAGCAGCGGCACGAACACCAGAAACACGCACGCCCAGATAAAGCGCAGGCGCAGCAGGGCGAGCGGCGGCGGATGGCCCGCGCCGTCGGCCAAACCGATGCGCCACACGCGCATCGCCAGCGTCTGCCCTTTTTTGTGCCAGTTGGTTTTGAAATACAGCCACCACGCATAAACCAACACCAGCGACACGGCAAGGGCGGAGAGCGGCGGCGAGACGCGGTTGAGAAACAGGGCGATGATGCCCGCAGGCACGAAGGCGGCGCAGGTCACCGCGCCGATAAGCAGGCTTTCATACACCAGCGCGGCAAAACGGCGTTTGAGCGGCGCGGCGGGCAGAGGGGTTGGGGACATGGTTTTTTCTCCGTCAAATAAAGCGGGAGGCCGTTCCCGCCTACGCGGGAATGACGTTTCTGAAAAGCGTTTTGAGGCTTTCAGACGGCCTCGGAGGTTTGTTTGCACGGCAGGTTTTCAGAAACGTCATTCCCGCGCAAGCGGGAACGGCCTCAAATGCTCAACAGCCAAAATGCCGCGCCAGCGCCTCATAGGCCGTCTGAAAAACACCGGCCGCGCCGTAGGGGTCGGCGGCGGTGTCGGCGGGAATTTTGCGCAGCCAGGTGAGCTGGCGCTTGGCAAGCTGGCGCGTCGCCGCCGTGCCGCGTTCGGCAAATTCCGCATAGCCGCACGCGCCTGCCAGATAGTCCCAGGCCTGGCGGTAGCCGACGCAGCGCATGGAATTGTGTCCGCCCGTCAGCGCGGGATATTCGCCTTGCAGGCGGCGCACTTCGTCGACAAAACCCGCGTCCAGCATCGCTTGGAAACGCGCGGCGATGGCATCGTGCAGGCGGGCGCGCTCGTGCGGTATCAGGGCGAAGGTGTGCAAATCCAGCGGCAGGCGGTAGGCCGTCTGAACGGCCAGATGTTCGCCCAGCGGCCTGCCCGTCAGCATCAGCACTTCCAACGCGCGCTCGATGCGCTGGCTGTCGGTCGGCTGCAAACGGGCGGCGGTGGCGGGGTCGGCCGCCTGCAAACGGCGGTAGAGCGCGGCAAGACCGTGCGCCGCCTTCTCCGCCTGCAACTGCGCGCGCACCGCCGGATCGGCGGCGGGCAGATCGTTCAGCCCGCCCGTCAGCGCGTGGAAATACATCATCGTGCCGCCGACAATCAGCGGCAGCCGCCCGCGCGCGGCAATCTCGCGGCACAGACGCAGGCAGTCCGCCGCAAACTCCGCCGCGCTGTACGTTTGCAGCGGCGTGACAATGTCGATCAGATGGTGCGGCACGGCGGCCAGCTCGGCGGCAGACGGCTTGGCCGTGCCGATGTCCATGCCTTTATAGACCAGCGCGGAATCGAGGCTGACGATTTCAACGGGAAAACGCTCTGCCAGCCGCAGCGCAAGGCCGGTTTTGCCGGAAGCGGTGGGCCCGAGCAGGGCGAAGGCTTTGGGAAAATCCATATTGTTTCAGACGGCCTAAAAAGGCCGCGATTATAGCAGCCCGCCCGCACCCGCTTAACGCGCGGCAACCTGTCTTTACGCAAAACAGTATAATCGCGGCCTTTCAGGCCGTCTGAAAACACCGCGCAATACCGCGCCCCCTCCATTCCATCCGATCGGGTTTTCCACATGAACAAACAGCAACTCGCCGCCAAAATCTGGCAATCCGCCAACAAAATGCGCTCCAAAATCGAAGCCAACGAATACAAAGACTACATTCTTGGATTTATTTTCTACAAATTCCTGTGCGACAAACTGGAAAAATTTGTTATCGCCCAAGGCTTGGAACAAGCCGATTTTGCCGCCGAGCTGACTGAAAACGGCGAACTGGTCGGTTTTATCCAAGAAAACCTCGGCTACTTCATCAGCTACGATCACCTGTTTTCCACTTGGTTGGCACAAGGCAGCGATTTCAACATTGCCCAAGTGCGCGATGCGATGAGCGCGTTCAGCCGCCACATTGCCAAAAATTACAAAGCCGTGTTTGACGGCATTTTCAAAACGCTCGAATCGGGCCTAAGCAAACTGGGCGACACCGCCGCCAGCCAAACCAGCGCGGTGAAGGACCTGTTTCACCTGATTAAAGACATCCCGATGGACGGCAAACAGGGCTACGACGTACTCGGCTTTATCTACGAATACTTAATCAGTATGTTCGCCGCCAACGCCGGCAAAAAAGCAGGCGAGTTTTACACGCCGCACGAAGTGTCGCTGTTAATGTCCGAAATCATCGCCGACCATCTGAAAGACCGCGACGAAATCAGCATATACGACCCCACCAGCGGCTCAGGCTCGCTTCTAATCAACATCGGGCACAGCGTCGCCAAACACCTTAAAAGCCCCGACGACATCAAATACTACGCCCAAGAGCTGAAAGAAAACACCTACAACCTCACCCGTATGAACCTCATCATGCGCGGCATCTCCCACGACAAAATCTTCGTGCGCAACGCCGACACCCTCGAAGACGACTGGCCGCTCGAAGGCACCCCGCTCTATCTCGATGCCGTCGTTTCCAATCCCCCCTATTCCCAGCCGTGGAATCCCACCGACAAAGAAAGCGACCCGCGTTACAAACGCTTCGGGCTAGCGCCGCAAACCAAAGCCGATTTTGCCTTTTTGCTGCACGATTTATACCACCTCAAACCCAGCGGCATCATGACCATCGTTCTGCCGCACGGCGTGCTCTTTCGCGGCGGCGAAGAAGAAAAAATCCGCAAAAACCTAATCGAATACAACCATATCGACGCCATCATCGGACTGCCTGCCAACATCTTTTTCGGCACAGGCATTCCCACCATCATCATCGTCTTGCGCCAAGAGCGCGAGCGCGACGACGTTTTGATGATCGACGCCTCCAAACACTTCATCAAACAAGGCAAAAACAACCACCTGCGCGCCTCCGACATCAAGCGCATAGTCGATTGCGTAACAGCGCGCCGCGAAATCCCTAAATTCTCACGCGTCGTGCCCAAAAGCGAAATCCAAGCCAACGGCTACAACCTCAACATTCCGCGCTATGTTGATTCCGCCGACGCCCCCGAACAATGGGATATTTACGCCAGCATACACGGCGGCATACCCAGAGCCGAGCTGGCGCAGTTTTCCCCCTATTGGCAGGCGTTTGCAGGCTTGCAAGAAAGCCTGTTCACGGATAACGGCACGCCCTACGTCTCCCCCGTTTCAGGCAGCCTGAAAACCGAAATCCAAGCACACCCGAGCGTTGCCGCCTATCTCGCGCAATACGCCCAAACCTTTGCCGATCTGCCCCAAATTTTGGAAAACACGCTGATCGCCCCCATGGCAACGCTCAATATTTCCCAAACCCAGCAAACCCTTGCCGAAACCATCCGCCAAAAACTCGCCGCCACTCCGCTAATCGACTTTTACACTGCCTACCAAAAACTCGACGACCTCTGGCGCGCCGACAACGCAGGCATCGCCGCCGATTTGGAAATGATCCAAACCGAAGGCGCAAGCGCCATCAAACAAATCGACCCCGTAATGGTGCTCAAAAAAGACCCCAAAACCAAAAAAGAAGCCGAAATCCAAGACGGCTGGCAAGGGCGCATCTTGCCCTTTGAACTCGTACAGCGCGAAATGCTTGCAGACGACCTAGGCAGCCTGAAAACCCTAGAAAACCGCCTTGCCGAAATCGCCAGCGAGCAGCAAAGCCTGATTGAATCGCTTACCGAAGAAGACCAAGACAGCGACGCCGTCAACGAAGACGGCAGCGGCTTTATCAGCGCCGAAATCCCCAAAGCCCTGCAAGCCGCCCTTGTTTCAGACGGCATCACGCCCGCCAAAAAGGCAGATTTTGACGCACAGCTGAAAAAACACAGCTTTGAAGCCGACAGCCTCGCCGCCAAACTCAAACAAGCCTATTTGCTGCAAAGCGAAGAAAAAGCCCTCAAAGCCAAACACAAAACCGCTGCTGCCGCACTCACGCAAGCGACCATCGCCGCCATCCAAAACCTAAGCGACAGCGAAGCGCTCGATTTGCTGCGCAAAAAATGGTTTGCCCCGCTGATTGCCGCCATGCACGAACTGCCGCAGCAGGCGCTCGCCGACTTCTGCCAACAGCTCGCCGCCCTGTGCACCAAATACGCCGACACCTACGCCGGTTTGCACCAACAAAGCCGGCAAAGCGCGGCAGAGCTCGCCCAAATGATGAACGGCTTGACGGGCGATGAATACGATTTGGCAGGCATTGCAGGCTGGCAGGCGATTTTAGGAGGCGGGCAATGAACCGAAACAAATCACCGCGCCTAAGGTTTGCAGGGTTTACGGGGGAGTGGGAAGAGAAGACGCTGGGGGAAAATGCCAGCTTTACAAAAGGAAGCGGTTATTCAAAATCAGATTTAACCAACGAAGGATTTCCGATTATTTTGTATGGTCGTCTTTATACGCAATACGAAAATATCATTAACAACGTGGATACGTTTGTCTCTTATGATAAGAACGCTTTAAAAAGTTTTGGAAATGAAGTGATTGTTCCAGCGTCAGGCGAAACGGCGGAAGATATTGCCCGTGCGTCTGCGGTAATTCAAAAGGGCGTAATTTTAGGTGGAGATTTAAATGTAATTACGCCTAATAGCGACATTGCACCGCCGTTTTTAGCCTTGGCTTTAACAAATGGAAAAAACAACAAAGAATTAGCCAAAAAGGCACAGGGCAAATCAGTTGTTCATTTGCGAAATGATGATTTAAAAGCCTGTGAAATTTATTTTCCCACCAAACCCGAACAAACCGCCCTCGGCGATTTTTTCAGACGGCTGGACGAAACCCTCGCCCAAGCCCGCGCCCGCCTTGCCAAAACCCGGCAGCTCAAACGCGCCATGCTCGCCAAACTCTTCCCCGCACACGGCGAAACCGCCCCCAAACTGCGCTTTCAAGGCTTTTCGGGGGATTGGGAAAGGAAGATGTTGGGGGAAATGGTTGAAATCGTAATGGGACAATCGCCGTCTTCAACCTCTTACACAGAAAATCCAAAAGATTTTATTTTGGTGCAGGGCAATGCCGATATGAAAGACGGCAAAGTCTTTCCTCGAGTTTGGACAACTGAATTAACCAAACAAGGAAAAGCAGGCGATATTGTGATGAGTGTTCGTGCGCCAGTCGGTGATGTTGGCAAAACTGATTATGATATTGTGCTTGGACGTGGCGTTTGTGCAATTAAAGGCAATGAATTCATTTACCAAGCGTTATGGAAAATGAAATCAGACGGCTATTGGAATAGCGTTAGTTCGGGCTCAACTTTTGAATCAGTCAATTCTGACGATATAAAAAATGCGGAGCTTTTCATTCCACCAACCCCCGAAGAACAAACCGCCATCGGCAACTTCTTCCAAAAGCTCGACCAAACCCTCGCCCTGCAAAACGCAGCGCTGGAAAAACTCACCCGCCTGAAAAAAGCCCTGCTCGCCGCGATGCTGGCATAAGGCCGTCTGAACCCCATCGGCATCTGTCGGGCATCAATGCCCGACACACAACGATGCCGTCTGAAAAAGAGCGGTGCGTTTTGAAAGGTTGTTCAGGCCGTCTGAACACTTAGGCAAACGCACCAAAAGCCCGAATTCAAGATCGTCCACACAGTGTTTTCAAGATAATTTTTCTGTAAAATTCAAGTTAATTGCCACATAAAAAATAATCAAGATATTGAATTTATTGATATTTTTATAATTTTTTCAAATTTCACCAGAAAAGGATTTCAAAATAATGGAACCAACGTTTAAAGATTTTCCGCTGGCATTGCTCAACCCATCTTTTGATTCCGATTTGATTGATGTGCTCACCGAATTGGAAAAATTAAGAACGCTGCAATTAAGCGGCGATGTGCATCCATATATTTTTCTACAGCTGAAAACCATTTTCCATATGCTCGAAAGTATCGGCTCGGCTCGGATTGAGGGCAACCACACGACGATTGCCGATTATGTGGAAAACCGGTTGGAAAACCCTCATTCGCGCTCGGAGCAACTGGATGAAATCCGTAATATCGAGCAGGCAATGCACTATATTGATGAAGCAATCGGTGCGGGTGCTGAAATCAGCGAGCATTTTATTCGGGAATTGCACAGCCTGACGGTGGCAGGTTTGAATAAGGAGGGCGATAAAACTCCCGGGCGGTATCGCCTGCATTCAGTGGCGATTGCGCAATCGAGCCATTTGCCGCCCGATGCGGTTCACGTGCCTGCCTATATGCAGGAATTGGTGGCTTTTATTAATCAAAAAGACAAACCTAAATATGACTTGATGAAAATTGCGCTGGCACATCACCGTTTTGGTTGGATTCACCCTTTTGGCAACGGCAACGGGCGGACGGTGCGCCTGCTCACTTATGCGCTTTTGGTGAAATACGGTTTTAATGTGCAGGCCGGCGGGCGTGTACTCAATCCGACGGCGGTGTTTTGTAATGACAGGCAGCGTTATTATGAAATGCTTTCGCGGGCGGATACTGGCACAGACGAGGGGCTTGAGGCTTGGTGTACTTATGTGCTGTCGGGGATTTCAACCGAATTGCAAAAGGTGGACAAGCTGACGAGCCAGCAGTTTTTGTGTGAAAAGATTTTATTTCCTGCGATTTCGTTCTCTTTGCAAAGGGGAAATTTGACAGACGATGAAGCCAAAATTTTGCGGCTGGCGTGTGAAAAAAGCGAATTTAAAGCAGGCGATTTGCAAGCGCTTTTTCCGAAAATGACCGGCAATCAGCGCACGTATCAAATTAAGAAATTGCTCGCACATAAATTTATCCAGCCTGTGGAAGAAAACTCACGGGTTTATATGCCAAATTTTTCGCAATCTTATTTGATTCGCGGTGTGATTGAAGCGTTAAGAAATAATGAATTTATCGGCGGTTTGGACGACTAAATAAAGAGCGGTGCATTTCAGGCCATCTGAAAATCAAATAAGAGGATAAACGATGTTTAACAAAGAATCAGATTTTGAAAAGGCGTTGGTGGCGCTGCTTGCAACCAAAGGCTGGGAGGCGCAAACGCTCAATTACCCCGACGAGGCGGCGCTGGTCAAAAACTGGCAGGCGCATCTGGATAAGACTAACGCGCATATCGACCGCTTGGACGTGCCGCTGATTGAATCGGAAATGGCGCAGATTCTGGAGCAGGTCAATGAGTTGAAAACGCCTTATAAAATCAATGAGTTTATCAACGGCAAAACGGTGTCGATCAAGCGCGAAAACCCTGCAAGCCGCCATTTCGGTAAGGAAATCTCGCTGGAGATTTTCGACCGCGAGGAGATTTCGGCAGGCAAAAGCCGCTATCAGATTGCGGTACAGCCGCGTTTTCGCGCGCGCAGCGATTTGTTTCCCCGGCAGCGCGGCGATTTGATGCTCTTGATTAACGGCATGCCGCTGTTTCATATCGAGCTCAAACGCTCTGGCGTGCCGATTAGCCAAGCGACCAATCAGATTGAGCGTTATCACGAGGCGGGGGCGTTTACGGGGATTTTCGCTCTGGTGCAGATTTTTGTGGCGATGACACCTGACGAATGCCGCTATTTTGCCAATTCAGACGGCAAATTAAACTCGGCGTTTTATTTCCATTGGGCGGATTTTAATAACGAGCCGATGGAGCGGTGGAATGAAATCGCCACGCATTTTTTATCGATTCCGATGGCGCATCAGTTTATCGGCGATTACACCATTGCCGATGCCAAAGATGGGCAGCTCAAAGTGTTGCGCAGCTATCAGTATTACGCGGTAAACAAAATCGCCGACACGGTGGCGCGGGCGGATTGGCGCTCGGGGCAGCAGCGCGGCGGCTATATCTGGCACACCACGGGCTCGGGCAAAACCATGTCGAGCTTCAAGGCGGCGCAGATGATTGCGCGGCACAAGGATGCGGACAAGGTGGTTTTCCTGCTCGACCGCATTGAGCTGGGCAAGCAGTCGCTGGAGGAATACCGCAATTTTGCCGACGATGAAAAAGACGTGCAGGCGACAGAAAACACGGGCGTGTTGCTCGGCAAGTTAAAAAGCGATTCCGACCGCAGCCGCCTAATCGTTACTTCCATGCAGAAAATGAGCAATATCAAGCACGAAGAAGGGGTAAACGAGGCAGATATTGCGCTCATTGCCGCCAAGCGGCTGGTGTTTATTGTGGATGAAGCGCACCGCACCACCTTTGGCGATATGCTTTTAACGATTAAAAAAACCTTTCCCCATGCGCTGTTTTTCGGCTTCACAGGCACGCCCATCGAAGTGGAAAACGCCAAAAAAGGCGCAACCACCGCTACCATTTTCGGCAACGGGCTGCATCGCTATTCGATTGCTGACGGCATCCGCGATAAAAACGTGCTGGGTTTCCACCCCTTCCATATCGGCACCTTTAAAGACAGCGATTTGCGCCGCGTTGTGGCTTTGCAGGCAGCCAAAGCCAAAGATGAGCAAGAGGCGTTTGCCGATGAAAAGAAAAAACGCATTTTTAACCAATGGATGAACGAAGCGAGCATGCTGGAAGTGGAAACGCAGATTCCCAAAGAGCAGTATCACACCGAAGCCCACACCCATGCCGTTGCCGACGACATTCTGCAAAACTGGACGCGCCTGAGCCAAAACGGCAAATACCACGCTGTTTTTGCCACCGCCTCCATCCCCGAAGCTGTGGCGTATTACCGCCTGTTCAAGCAAAAAAACGCGCCCATAAACATCACTGCGCTGTTTGACCCCAATATCGACAACAACGGGCAAGGCAGCCTGAAAGAAGACGGGATTGCCGAGATTCTGGCGGATTACAACGCGCAATTCGGCACAAGTTTCGGCTATGCCGATTATCCCAAATTTAAAGCCGATCTCTCTGACCGCTTGTCGCACATTAGGGCGTATAAAAACATCAAGCCCGAGGAGCAACTCAATTTGCTGATTGTTGTCGATCAAATGCTCACAGGCTTTGACAGCAAATGGCTGAACACGCTGTATCTGGACAAAATGCTCGATTATGCCAATCTGATTCAGGCGTTTTCGCGCACCAACCGCCTGTGCGACCCCACTGACAAGCCTTTCGGCATCATCCGCTATTACCGCAAGCCGCATACCATGCAGCACAATATCGACAAGGCGGTAAAACTCTATTCGGGCGACCGCCCGATGGGGCTGTTTGTGGACAATCTGGATAAATTCATCGCCAAAATGAACGGCCATTTTGCCGAAATCAGCGAAATTTTCCGCAATGCCGGTTATCCCGATTTTTCCCGAAACCCCAACGACGAAACCGCCTGCGCCAAGTTTGTGCAGCAGTTTAACCGCCTCAACGACGCGCTCGCATCGGCGAAGCTGCTGGGTTTTGTGTGGGAAAAATCCAGCTATGAAGTGGTGCAGGAAGACGACAGCGTGATTTGTGCCACGCTGAATTTCGACCGCGAAACCTACGACAAACTCTTGGCGCGTTATAAAGATTTGTTTAAAGAAAGCAGCGGCTCGGGCGGCAGCGGCGGCGAAGTGCCCTTTGATTTGCGCTCGCATATCAACGAAATCGAAACCGACAAAATCGACCAAGATTATATGAACACGCGT
This sequence comes from Neisseria sp. WLZKY-1, assembly GCF_046546535.1. NCBI lineage: Bacteria > Pseudomonadati > Pseudomonadota > Betaproteobacteria > Neisseriales > Neisseriaceae > Neisseria > Neisseria sp. WLZKY-1. The sequence goes on along the minus strand of NZ_JBKGTW010000002.1, from coordinate 97,665 downwards.
TTTGAAAAATGGCTCAAAATCATCGGCACGCCCGAAGAAGCCGCCGCCTTTGACGAACTGCACCAATCTTTTGCCACGCTCTCGCAGGAAGACCAGCGCTTTGCCGAACAGTTTCTGCACGATGTGCAGTCGGGCGACATAACGCTCGACCCCGCGCTGAGCCTGAGCGATTACATCACCGAATACAAAACGCGCAACGCCAACGCCAAAGTGCAGAAAATCATTGACGATTTGGGGCTGAACGGCAGCCTGCTGCGCGAAATGCTGGCCAGAAAATACAGCCGCGACAATTTGGATTTGGCAAAATTAAACGCGCTGAAAGATTCGGTGGACAAAGGAAAAGCGCAGGCGTTTTTTAATGAAACGCGCGGGATTTATTTGAATAAGGCGGTAGACGGGTTTTTACGCAGCTTTATCACCGACGGGGCATAGCCCGTATTATTTCCTGTAACAAAGGCCGTCTGAAACCCGGTTTCAGGTTTCAGACGGCCTCAAGCCCAACCACACAACCCACGCAAAACCATGTCCCAACCCGATTTCACTTTTTTCATCTACGACTACGAAAGTTTCGGCATCAACCCCGCAAACGACCGGCCGACGCAGTTTGCCGGTATCCGCACCGATGCGGATTTCAATATCGTCGGCGAGCCGGTGATGCTCTACTGCCGCCAAAGCAGCGATTATCTGCCCTCGCCCGAAGCGGTATTGCTTACCGGCATCACGCCGCAGGAGTGCAATGAAAAAGGTGTGTCCGAGCCGGAATTTGCCGCGCGAATTTGGGCGGAGTTTGCCCGCCCCAACACCTGCATCATGGGTTTCAACAATATCCGCTACGACGATGAAATGACGCGCTACCTGTTTTACCGCAACTTCATCGACCCCTACGAATACAGCTACAAAAACGGCAACTCGCGCTGGGATTTGCTCGATGTCGCCCGCGCCTGCTACGCGCTGCGCCCCGAAGGCATCGGGTGGCCGCGCGATTCAGACGGCCTGCCCGTGTTCAAACTGGAACAACTCACCGCCGCCAACGGCATCGCCCACGAACACGCCCACGATGCGATGTCCGACGTGTACGCCACCATCGAAACCGCCAAACTCATCAAACAAAAACAGCCGCGCCTGTTTCAATATTTCTTTGAACACCGCAGCAAAGCAGCGCTTGGCAAAATGGTTGACACGCAAAACTTCACGCCGCTGGTGCACGTATCGGGTATGTTTGGCAACCGGCGCGGCAACACCGCCCTCATCGCCCCACTTGCCCACCATCCCACTAACGCCAACGCGGTCATCGCCTGCGATTTGTCGGCCGACTTGGGCGATTTGCTGACCCTCGACGCCGACACCCTGCGCGAGCGGCTGTACAGCAAAAAAGAAGCCCTGTTGGAACAAGGCATTCTGCCCGTTCCGCTCAAGCTGGTGCACCTCAACAAATGCCCGATACTCGCGCCGCTCAAAACCTTGCGCGATGAAGATGCCGAGCGTTTGGGCATCAGCCGCGCCGGGTGCCTTGATAATCTCCAAGCGCTGCAAAGGCTGTCTGAAATCCGCAATAAAGTACAAAAAATCTACAGCGAAACGCGCGAATTTGCGCCAAGCGACAACGTGGAAACCGAGCTTTACAGCGGCTTTTTCAGCCCCGCCGACAAAAACGGCATGGCCGCCCTGCGCAGCCTGCCACCGGAAAAACTCGCCGAGCATGGTTTGACATTCCAAGATGCGCGCATCGAAAAGCTGCTGTTTCACTACCGTGCCCGCCATTTTTATCCCACCCTCAGCCGCGCCGAACAAATCCGCTGGCAGAAATACCGCCGCAAAAAACTGGAAGCCGCCCTGCCCGCTTTCGGCCAAAGCCTGCAAAGCCTGGCAGAGCAACACGCCGGCAATCCCGACAAACTCGCGCTGTTGCAGGCATTGTACGAATACGCCGAAAAGCTCACGGGATAGTGGCTTAGCCGCGCAAAAAGGCCGTCTGAAACCTGATTTGGGGTTTCAGACAGCCTTTATCTTGCTGCGGGATGCGGCAGAGCGGATTGCCGAATCCGACATTCTTCCGGCGCTGCTGCCTGTGCAACGCTTGTCGGATACAAGTATCCGACCTGCGGCCAAAGGCCGTCTGAAAGCACGAAACAGTGCTTTCAGACGGCCTTTCCGTCGTTCGGGCGTTTTCAGAAACGTCGTTTCCGTGAAGGCGGGAGCGGCCTTTACACGCCCAAGAACCAGAATTTCGCCGCCCACAAAACGGCGACCAGCCACACCATCGGCGGTACGTCTTTGGCACGGCCGCACAGGAGTTTGATGGCGGCATAGCTGATAAAGCCCATGGCGATGCCGTCGGCGATGGAGTAGGTGAAGGGCATGAAGACGATGGTGACGAAGGCGGGGGCGGCTTCGGTCATGTCTTCCCAGTCGATTTCCAGCACCGAGCGCAGCATGTGGATGCCGATATAAAGCAGGGCGGGGGCGGTGGCGAAGGCGGGGACGGTTTGCGCCAGCGGCGAGAACCACAGGCAGGCGAGCATCAGGACGCCGACGGTGACGGCGGTGAGGCCGGTGCGCCCGCCTGCCGCCACGCCCGCCGCGCTTTCGACATAGGGGGTGACGGACGACGTACCCATCGCCGCACCGGCAACAATGGCGGTTGAGTCGGCCAAGAGGGCGCGTTTGAGGCGCGGCAGTTTGCCGTCTACCAAAAGGCCGGCGCGGTGCGTCGTGCCGACCAGCGTGCCGGTGCTGTCGAACAGGTCGACCAGAAAGAATACAAAGATAACGGCGACCATGCTGCCGTGGAACAGGCCGTTGAAGTCCATTTGCAGCAGGGTGGGTTGGATGCTGGGGATGGCGGAAACAATGCCTTTGAATTCGGCCTGCCCGAGGGCGATGCCGAGCAGGGTGACGGCGAGAATGCCGAGAATAATCGCGCCGCGCACGCGGAAATAGTCGAGCAAAATGATAAGAAAAAAGCCGAGCATGGCCAGCAGCACCGGCCAGTTGGGGCTTTTGCCGCCGTTTTCGCCGAGGATGTAGATGTCGCTCATTTTGACCAGAGTGGCGTCGCTGGAAACGATAACACCGGCGTTTTTCAGGGCGATAAGGGCGAGGAACAGGCCGATACCGGCGGCAATGGCCATTTTCAGGCTCATCGGCAGGGCGTTGACCAGCATTTCGCGCAGTTTGAAAAAGCTGAACAATAAGAAGATGATGCCCGACACGAACACGGCGGCCAGTGCCACCTGCCAGGGCACGCCCATGCCTTTGACGACGGCGTAGGTGAAGTAGGCGTTCAAGCCCATGCCGGGGGCGAGGGCGATGGGGTAGTTGGCCGCCAAACCCATGACGAAGCAGCCGATGGCGGCGGAAATGCAGGTGGCGACGAACACCGCGCCGAAATCCATGCCCGCCTGCGACAGGGTGAGCGGGTTGACGATAACGATGTAGCACATGGTCAGGAAGGTGGTGATGCCCGCCATGATTTCCGTGCGCACGTCGGTGCGGTGTGCGGAAAGCCCGAACAGGCGTTCGAGCAGGCTGTTTGCCGGTTTGTCCATAGTTTTAAGAAAATTTAAGTTGGGTAAAAAGGGGCGGCATTATAAACGAATTGTGTACAAAGATAGGCCGTCTGAAAGGTTTTCAGACGGCCTCTTTACAATCTTGTCGGCTATTTCCGACAACCGTGTTCCAACATCGTCACAAACTGCGCCAAATCCTGCGGCAGCGGCGCTTTGAGCATGAGTTTTTCGCCCGTAAGCGGGTGGTCGATGTGCAGCTCGCTGGCGTGGAGAAACATCCGTTTCAAGCCGAGTTTCTGCAAACGGCGGTTGGCCTGATAGTCGCCGTAGCGCTCGTCGCCGGCAATCGGGCAGCCCTGCGACTGCATATGGACGCGGATTTGGTGGGTGCGGCCGGTTTTGAGCGTGGCCTCGACCAGCGTCAGGCGCGACAGGCCGACTTGGTGCAAGAGGCCGTCTGAAAAGCGGTTGAGAACGTGAAAAACGGTGTGCGCGCTTTGGCCTTCTTCGCTGACGCGCACCATTTTTTCGCCCTGCGCGCCGGTGTATTTCAAGAGCGGCAGTTTCACATGGAAGCGCCCGCCCGCCGCGCTGCCGACGCCGAGGGCGAGATAGGTTTTTTGCGGATAGTTACTGCGGATGGCTTCGTGCAGCTTGACCAGTGCGCTGCGTTTTTTGGCAATCATCAGCAGGCCGCTGGTGTCTTTGTCGAGGCGGTGGACGAGTTCCAGATAACGCGCCTCGGGTCGGGCGCGGCGCAACTGTTCGATCACGCCGAAGCTCACGCCGCTGCCGCCGTGTACCGCCACGCCCGCCGGTTTGTCGATGACGAGCAGCGCGTCATCTTCGTAAACAACGTCAAACTCGCGCGCGGGTGCGTCCTGCGTTTTTTCAGACGGCCTTGTCTTTTCGGCCGTGCGTACCGGCGGGATGCGCACGCTGTCGCCCGCTTCGATGCGGCAGTCGGGTTTGCAGCGTTTTTTGTTGATGCGTACTTCGCCCGCGCGGATGATGCGGTGGATATGGCTTTTGGGTACGCCTTTGAGAATTTTGAACAGAAAGTTGTCGAGACGCTGTCCCGCGTCCTCTTCCGCCACCGCCAGCAGGGCGGGCGAAGTTTTGCTTATTGGCTGCATTTTCTCTATAATCCGCCGCGTTTTGCCGCGATAGGCAAAACATATTGAAAAGAGCAATTTTATATTAAAAACGTACCCCGCAAAGCATTTCCTTCCCGCCCCGCAGCCGCGCGGCGGAAGCCAGCGGCCAAGTTCGAATGACTGCCGGACCGTTTGCGCATAAGACGAAGGCTGACGCCGCGCCGCGCCAACAGGCAACGATAATAAGAAGATGTCGGCTGACACCCCAAAATTAATTTTCTGTCCCAACGGCGCAAGCCGGACGGACGGCGGCGGCTGCAACCCGCCGCCCGCGTTCTTTATTTCCCCTTCTTAAAAAACATCCGGCAAAAAGCCGCACATGGCCGCCCGCAACGGACGGCATGCAGCACTGCGGCAGCACATTCGAAAACTGGTTGCGCGCCCCGCGCGGGTCAGAAACAGGGCAGGCCGTCTGAAAAACGCCTGCCCGAAAGGCAATCATGAAAAGAATGTTATTCAACGCCACGCAGGCCGAAGAGCTGCGCGTGGCCATCGTCGACGGGCAGACCCTGCTTGATCTCGACATCGAAACCCTGGGCAAAGAGCAGCGCAAAGGCAATATCTACAAGGGCGTCATCACCCGCATCGAGCCCTCGCTCGAAGCGTGCTTTGTCGATTACGGCACCGACCGCCACGGTTTCCTCCCCTTCAAAGAAGTTTCCCGCGCCTATTTCCAAGACTACGAAGGCGGCAAAGCCCGCATCCAAGACGTGCTCAAAGAAGGCATGCAGGTCATCGTGCAGGTGGAAAAAGACGAACGCGGCAACAAAGGCGCGGCGCTCACCACCTTTATCAGTCTGGCCGGACGCTACCTCGTCCTGATGCCCAACAACCCGCGCGGCGGCGGCGTCTCCCGCCGCATCGAAGGCGAAGAGCGGCAGGAACTCAAAGACGCGATGGCCGAACTCAACGTACCGCGCGGCATGAGCCTCATCGCCCGCACCGCCGGCATCGGCCGCAGCGTCGAAGAACTGCAATGGGACTTCGACTACCTGCTCAAACTGTGGCACGCCATCGAAGAAGCGGGCAACGCCCACCAAGAGCCCTACCTGCTCTTTATGGAAAGCTCGCTGCTCATCCGCGCCATCCGCGACTACTTCCGCCCCGACATCGGCGAAATCCTGGTCGACAATGCCGAAGTGTACGCCGAAATCTCCGAATTCATGTCCTACGTCATGCCGGCCAACACAGGCCGTCTGAAACTCTATCAGGACCACACCCCCCTCTTCTCCCGCTTCCAAATCGAGCACCAAATCGAAAGCGCGTTTTCACGCAGCGTCAGCCTGCCCTCCGGCGGCGCGATCGTCATCGACCACACCGAAGCCCTCGTTTCCATCGACGTCAACTCCGCCCGCGCCACCCGCGGCGCCGACATCGAAGACACCGCCTTCAAAACCAATATGGAAGCCGCCGAAGAAGTCGCCCGCCAAATGCGCCTGCGCGACTTGGGCGGTTTGGTCGTCATCGACTTCATCGACATGGAAAACCCCAAGCACCAGCGCGATGTTGAAAACGTCCTGCGCGACGCCCTGAAAAAAGACCGCGCCCGCGTGCAAATGGGCAAACTGTCCCGCTTCGGCCTCTTGGAATTGAGCCGCCAACGCCTGAAACCCGCTTTGGGCGAAAGCAGCCACGTCGCTTGTCCGCGCTGCGCCGGTACCGGCGTCATCCGCGGCATCGAATCGACCGCCCTGCACGTTTTGCGCATCATTCAAGAAGAGGCGATGAAAGACAATACCGGCGAAGTGCACGCCCAAGTACCCGTCGATGTCGCTACCTTCCTGTTGAACGAAAAACGCGCCGAGCTGTTTGCGATGGAAGAGCGTTTGGACGTCAACGTCGTCCTGATTCCGAATATCCATCTGGAAAACCCGCACTACGAAATCAGCCGCATCCGCACCGACGACATCGAAGAAGACGGCGAACCGAGCTACAAACAGGTTTCCGTACCCGAAGCCGACGAAAACGCCAAACCCTTCGGCGGCGAGCGCGTCAAAGCCGCCCGCCCCGAGCCCGCCGTCAAAGGCGTGAAACACACCCAGCCCGCCCCCGTTGCCGCCGAAGAGCCAAGCAGCTGGTGGGACAAATTCAAAAGCTGGTTCAAAGGACTCTTCGGCGACACCCCCGCTGCCGAGCCGCAGCCGCAGGAGCGCAAACGCACTTCCGGCAGCCGCCGCCCGCAAAACCGCCGCCGCAGCGGCAACCGCAGCCAAACGGCACGCAGCGCGCAGGCCAAAGCACAGGACGAAGGCGAAACCGACGGCGAAACAGGCGACAGCCGCAGCGACAAAGCCGACAAAAACGGCCGCAGCGGCAAACGCGGCAGCGGCGCAAACAGCCGCAACGCCGACAACCGCCGCAATGAAGGCGCCCCCGCCGAAGCCGAAAGCGGAACCCCGCGCGGCGAAAATGCCGCCGCAGGCGAAAAACGCGACAGCCGCAAACGCGGCAGACGCAGCGGCGAAGCCGAATCCGCAGCGGCAAGCGCAAGCGCCGCACCGATGCAGGCGCAGGACGAAAGGCCGTCTGAAAACGCCGCCGCACCGCAGGACAACGCAACGGCCGCCGTACAAAACGACGACGCGCCCGCACACAGCGACAACCGCCGCAACTGTAACAACGGCCGCAACCAGGAGCGCGGCAGCCGCAACCGCAACGGCCAAAACGGCAGCCGCCGCAACGAGAAAAAACGCAACATCCCCTCCGCCGCCAAAATCGAGCAGTATCTGATGATCGACGAAGCCGCAGGCCGCGTACTCGACGCCGTAGCGCACGTGTTCGGCGAAACCCGCCCCGCCGCCCCCCTGCCGCAGGACGACAGCAGCGACAAACCGCTGGTCATCACCATCCCCGCGCCGCAGGACGACGCACCGGCCGCCGCATCCGCCCTTACCGACGAAGCCGCCATCATCGGCAGCAGCGAAAAAGTCGCCGAAGCCGTCGCCCTCATCGTCGGCGAAAGCCACGCTGCGGATGAAACCGTCGGCAACCCCGCACCGCAAAACGGTACAAGCGCAGCAGCGCCCGCCGCCGCATCGGAACCCCCCGCCGCGCCGCAAGGCATGGTGCTGGTGCAGACCGACGCCGCCGCGCTGGCCGCAGCCGCCGACGCCCAAACACCGGCCGTACCGCAGGGCAAACGCCGCGCCGACCTGCCCCGCCCCGCCGCAGCCGCCCCGGCCGCAACCGAACTGACACAGGTCGAAACCCGCGCCGAATAAACGCGGCGCAACCCGGACAGCGGCAGCCGTTTTCAGACGGCCTGCCGCTGTTTTGCCGAAAACCCGCCGCGCAGGCAAAAGCAGAACCCGCTTTCCGCCGTGCAGCCCCGCCCGTTTTCACCCCGTTGAAACTTTGCTTTCAGAACCGCCATTGCCGCAGCGGCAGACAGGCCGTCTGAAACCCACCTTCCAACCACCGCAAGGAGCAATCATGAGCCTCACCTACGACACCGACGGTTTCCCCACCTATTACAGCAAAGCCCCCGTCCTCATCCTGCGCGACCCTCTGGCCGCCTTCCTCGGCGCGTCGGAAAGCGGCCTAATTACCTACCGCTACCTCGACGCGGTGAAACTGGCCGGGCACTCCTGCCCCACCGTCGCCGGCGCCTACCTGATGGTTTGCTGCGGCCTCAAAGCCCTCTACGGCGGCGACATTCCCGAGCGCGGCGGCATCGAAGTGCAGATGCAGGGCGCGCGCGACGAAGGCACGACGGGCGTGATTGCCGCCGTGGCCACCCTGCTCACCGGCGCGGCCTCCGAACAAGGCTTCGGCGGCATCGGCATGCACCGCCGCTTCTCCCGCCGTAACCTGCTCGCCTTCGACGGCAATATCGACGGCGTCCTCTCCCTGCGCCGCCGCGACAACGGATCGGCCGTAGAAGTCTTCTACCACGCCGGCCTCGTCCCCTTCGCCCCCGAAATGGCCGACATCATGCCCAAAGCCGTTTCCGGCAGCGCCACCGCCGACGAGCTGCGCCAATTCCAAGAAATGTGGCAGGGGCGCACCAAAGCCATACTGGTCGACAACGCCGACAATCCCAAACTGATCGAAGTGCGTCCGCTGCCCTGATCTGCCGCCGCACAAAGGCCGTCTGAAAGCAAAAAAAAAACGCTTTCAGACGGCCTCCCGCCACCCAGTCAAACAATATGCAAAACATCCGCTTCACCAAAGAAGACGGCATCGCTTCTTCCGTCGAACCCGTTTTCCTGCCGCCGCTGGACGCCGCCGCCGAGGTGTGGGTTTACAGCGAAAGCAGCCGTTATGCCGATTTCTCGCCACGCCAGCGGCGGATTTTCGCCGACTTTCTCGCCCTGCCCGACCAACGGGTTGTGCTGGGAAAGGAGACGGCCGCGCTCTACCGCGAACAAATCCGCGCGAGCCGCATTGTTCCCCGCGCGTCCGACCGCCCCGAACCCGCATACACCGCCTGCATCGTCCCCGCCCACGGCAGTTGCGCCGACGACTATCTCTATATCATCGGCGAAACCAACTGGCGCATTGCCGACAGCGACTGCTGTTTTGAAACGGAATACCTCTTTGTCAACAACCGTCTGGCCGCCGTCGGCGAAATGAGCGGCGATTACGCCCTTTTCCCGATTGCAGCGGAATAAAGGCCGTCTGAAAAACTATTTTCAGACGGCCTCAACCCCCAACCCACCCGCCCCCATGATTTACCACCGCATTGCCCTTAATGTGCCCCTTTCAGACGGCCTTTTGACCTATTCCCATCCCGAAACCCTGCCGCTTGGCACGCGCGTGGCCGTGCCGTTTCGCGGGCGCGTGATGGTGGGGATTGTGTGGGAAGCCGGTATTGCGCCCGATTTTGACCCGGCCAAGATTTTGCCCGTTCAGACGGCCTTTACCGCCGAAATGCCGCTGCCCGAAGACTGGCGCGGCCTGATTGCGTTTGCCTCGCGCTATTACCACTATCCGCTCGGCCAAACCGCTTCGCTCGCGCTGCCGCAGGGTTTGAAAGAGCCGAAGGACGTGGAGATGCCGCAGCCGCCGCTGTTTTACGCTTTAAACGAAGCAGGCAGGGCGCAAGAGCCGCCGAAGGCGCGTTTTCACAAAAAAGCCGCGCTGTGGCAGGCGTTGGCCGATTCAGACGGCCTTGCGATGGCGCAGCTCAAACGCATCAACGCGCAGGCGGCCAAGCTGGTGGACGAATGGTTGGCGCAGGGCTGGATAGACGCGCATACGGCGGGCAAACCCGTGTTGATGCCCTCTGAAAAAACGCTTAACCCCGACCAGCTCGCCGCCGCGCAGGCGGTTCAGACGGCCTTCGGGCGGTTTGCGCCCTTTTTGCTTTACGGCATCACCGGCAGCGGCAAAACCGAAGTGTATTTCGATGTGATGGAAAAAGTGTTGGCAGCAGGGCGGCAGGTGTTGTTTCTGCTGCCCGAAATCAACCTCACGCCGCAGCTTTTGGCGCGTGTGCAGGCGCGGTTTGCCGACGTGCCCACCGCCGTGTTACACAGCCAGACCGCCGCCGGACGGCGCACGCAGGATTACCTTCGCGCGATGGCAAACCAGGCCAAGCTGGTGATCGGCACGCGGCTGGCGGTGTTTACGCCGCTGGCCGATGTCGGGCTGATTGTGGTGGACGAAGAACACGATAGCTCGTTCAAACAAGACAACGAATTGCGCTACCACGCCCGCGATTTGGCCGTGTGGCGGGCGAAGCAGAGCGGTTGCCCGATTATGCTCGGCAGCGCGACGCCGAGTTTGGAGAGCTGGCACAAAGCGCAAAGCGGCGCGTATCAATTATTGGAACTCGCCCGCCGCGCCAACCCTGCCGCGCGGCCGCCGCAGGTGGAAATCCTCAACGTAGGTCGTCTGAAACTCGACAACGGCTTCTCGCCGCAAGCTTTAAACCTGTTGAAACAGAATTTTGCCGCCGGCGGCATGTCGCTGGTGTACCTTAACCGGCGCGGCTATTCGCCCGCGCTGTTTTGCGGCGACTGCGGCCACACATTCGGCTGCCCCAACTGCTCGGCCAAAATGGTATTGCACCAACGCGCCCGCCAACTACGCTGCCACCATTGCGACCACCGCACCGCCATCCCGTTCAAATGCCCCGACTGCGGCAACCAAGACCTGACCGCCGTCGGACAGGGCACGCAGCGCGTCGAAGAAACCCTGCGCGCCTTTCTGCCGCAGGCATCCGTCGTGCGCGTGGACAGGGACAGCACCGCCCACAAAAACGACTGGGACGAACTCTACCGCCGCATCGGCGAAGGTGGTATCGACATCCTCGTCGGCACACAAATGCTCGCCAAAGGCCACGACTTTGCGCGGCTCAACCTCGTGATCGTACTCAACGCCGACGGCAGCCTTTACAGCGCCGACTTCCGCGCCCCCGAGCGCCTGTTTGCCGAACTCATGCAGGTATCCGGCCGCGCCGGCCGCGCCGACACCCCCGGCCGCGTCCTCATCCAAACCCAAATCCCCGACCATGCCGTATTTGCCGCCGTCAAAGCGCAGGACTACCGCCTGTTTGCCGATGCCGAACTGGCCGAGCGGCAGCAATTTTCCATGCCGCCATTCGGCTTTCAGACGGCCATCCGCGCCGACGCGCCCGACATCGCCGCCGCCATGAATTTTCTCAACCAAATCCGCGACCGCCTCGCCCCCACGCTGCCCGAGAGCGTTACCCAATTTGGCGCCGCCCCCATGCTGATGGTGCGCCTGGCCGAACGCGAACGCGCCCAGCTTTTCCTCGAATCCGCCTCGCGCAAAGACCTGCACCACGCCGTATCGCTGTGGATACAGGCTTTGCAGCAGGAGCGCGATCACAAAATCAGATGGTCGGCCGATGTCGACCCGCAGGAAATGTGAGGCCGTCTGAAAAGGCAAAATCCGCCAAGCAATCGCCCACCAAATGCCGCCGCAACAAACAAAGGAGCAGGCCATGCCGAACGAGCCCGAAATCGCCCAACCCCTTTACCGCAGCCCGCTGCGCCTGTGGCTCGGGCGCGAGTATTTTATTTTCAAGCGTTATTGCCGGTGGCTTTTCGGCGGCACAAACTGGGCGCGGCCGCAAAAACAGCCCGAAACGCCGTATCTGGTGTTCCGCCACCACTCGCCCGTACTGCGCCCGCTGCAGGGCGTCGATATGCGCCTGCAGGAAAACAAACGCACCAATCTGGCACTGGCACTGCGGCATATCGACGGCACGGTAATTGCGCCGGGGCAGACCTTTTCGGTGTGGCGTCTGGTCGGCCGGCCGACGCGGCGCAAGGGCTATCTGCCTGGGCTGGTGCTGGCCAACGGGCAAATCACCAGCGGCACCGGCGGCGGCTTGTGCCAGCTCGGCAATCTGCTGTTTTGGCTGTTCGCCCACAGCGCGCTGGAAATTACCGAGCGTTACCGCCACAGCTACGACGTCTTCCCCGGCGTCGCCCGCAGCGTGCCCTTCGGCGCCGGCGCCACATTGGCCTACAACTACATCGACCTGCAAGTGCGCAACCTAACGCCGCACCATTTCCGCATCCGCCTGTGGCTGGACGACAGCGACCTGAACGGCGAACTGCTGTGCAGCGCCGAACCGGTCGAGCGCTACCGCGTCGAAGAGCGCGACCACCGCATCGTCCGGCAGCCGTGGGGCGGCTACACCCGCCACAACCGCATCGTGCGCGTGGGCGAAAAAAGCGGCGAAGAAACCCTGCTGGCGGTCAACCATGCGGTGATGATGTACGCGCCGCTGCTCGACAACAAAGGAAAACCGACGCCATAAACGGCTTTCAGACGGCCTTTGGCCGCTTGTCGTGTCTGCCGCCTTTTGGCACAATCGCGCCGTTTTATAGTGAGCCAACACAAAAATATACGGCATTGCTGCGCCTTGCTGTATTACTCATACTGTCTGCGGCTTGCTGCCTTGTATCTTTTTGTGTTGACTCACTATACAGTTCGCCATCTCACCCCCGTCATCCAAACACCCGAGGAAAATCCGCCATGTTCATCACCATTATCCTGATTGTCGTCGTTTTCATCGTCATCTGGCTGGTCAAAACCTACAACCGCCTGCAGACCAGCATGCAGGACATCCGCGAAATGTTCTCCAACCTCCAAGCTGGTTTGAAAAAACGCCAGCAGCTCAGCGGCCAGATTATCGAAATCGCCTCCGGCTACATGGCGCACGAGCAGCTCACCCAGCTCAAAGTCGCCCAAAGCAGCGCCGGCGAAATGCGCGTGCTGGCGCAGGCCTTCCCCCAACTCAAAGCCGACGCCACCTACCAGAAACTGATGAACCAGCTCGAAAGCCTGGAAAACGACATCCTCGCCCGCCGCGAAAAATACAACTACCGCGTCAAAGCCTACAACAGCTACCGCAACGCCTTCCCCGTCATCCTCGTGGCGCAGAAACTCTCTTTCGACACCGTCCACTACTTCGACACCGACGACGAAAAATTCGATTTGCAGGCGCAGAGCTTCTCGCGCGACGACACCCAGGCATTGCAGCAGTTTATCGGCGAGAGCACCAAAGCCGTCGGCGGCATGGCCTCGCAGGCGGTGAAACAGATTAACCAGGGTGTGTCGCAGCTAAAAGACAAAATCGACGGCAAAACCGGCCAAGAGCAGGAAACGCCTGCCGCCGATGCCGCTGCCGAACCTGCAACCGCAGAAAACCAAGACGGCGAAGCCCTCGAAACCCACGCGCAAAATGACGCACCGGCAAACAAATAAGTCCCGTTCCAACGCATTGCCAAGGCCGTCTGAAAGCACACCACCTGCTTTCAGACGGCCTTTTTCCCGCACGGCAAATCTGTTGCGCCGTTGGCCTCAAAGCGCTTTTCGGCTTGGAGAAAATAACAGACGGCAGTATCATTGCACCCGTTGTTTATCGGCAAACCATTAGGGTAAACGGGGGCAGCGGATTCAGATGAAGACATCGAAAAACGAACCGAAACGCAACGGCAGCCGCGACAATCCGGCAGGCAGCAGGCAGCGGCAGAACCGTCCGTCGCAACAAGACGAAAAACGCATCAACGCTCCCGATGCGGAAGATTGAAACATATGGAAAAGGCCGTCTGAAAACCCGAATCGGGTTTTCAGACGGCCTTTTTGCTTTGCCACGCTACAAACGTCAGTCGCTCAGGCGCATTTCGGCGGCGCGGGCGTGGGCGGTGAGGCGCTCGCCGTGGGCGAGCAGGCTGGCGGTTTTGCCCAGCGTTTGCGCGCCCTGTTCGGAGACGCGGATAAGGCTGGAGCGTTTTTGGAAGTCGTAGGTGCCCAGCGGCGAGGAAAAACGGGCGGTGCGACTGGTGGGCAGGACGTGGTTGGGGCCGGCGCAGTAGTCGCCGAGGCTTTCGCTGGTGTAGCGTCCCATAAAGATTGCACCCGCGTGGCGAATTTTTTCCGCCCAGCGTTCGGGGTTTTCGACGGAGAGTTCGAGGTGTTCGGGGGCGATGTGGTTGGCGATTTCGCAGGCTTCGTCCAAGTCGCGCGCCAGTATCATCGCGCCCCTGCCATCCAGCGAGGCTTCGATGATGGCGCGGCGGGGCATGTCGTTTATCAGGCGGTTCATGGCCGTCTGAACGTCGTCGAGGTAGGTCTGCGAGGTGGCAATCAGTATGGCTTGGGCGATTTCGTCGTGTTCGGCCTGGCTGAACAGATCCATGGCCACCCAGTCGGCGGGGGTGCTGCCGTCGGCGATGACGAGGATTTCGGAGGGGCCGGCCACCATGTCGATGCCGACGACGCCGAAGACGCGGCGTTTGGCGGCGGCGACGTAGGCGTTGCCCGGGCCGGTGATTTTGTCGACTTGGGGGATGCTTTGTGTGCCGTAGGCGAGGGCGGCGACGGCCTGCGCGCCGCCGACGGTGTAGGCGCGGGTGACGCCGGCAACGTAGGCGGCGGCCAGCACGATGTCGTTGCGCTCGCCCTTGGGGGTGGGGACGACCATGATGATTTCGGGCACGCCGGCAACGTGGGCGGGCATGGCGTTCATGATGACGGAGCTGGGGTAGGCGGCTTTGCCGCCGGGAACGTAGATGCCGACACGGTCGAGGGGGGTGATCTGCTGGCCGAGCAGGGTGCCGTCTTCGTCGGTGTAGCTCCACGATTCGAGTTTTTGGCGGCGGTGGTAGCTTTCGACGCGCGCGGCGGCGGTTTGCAGGGCGGTGCGGATGTTTTCGGGCAGGCGCTCGAAGGCGGCTTTGAGTTCGCTCTGGCTCAGGGTGAGGTCGGCGATGCTGTGCGCGCTGGTGCCGTCGAAGCGGTTGGTGTATTCGATCAGGGCTGCGTCGCCACGGCGGCGGACGTCGTCGCAGATGTCGGCAACGATGCGTTCGGTTTCGGGGTTTTGCGCGGTTTCGAAGGCGAGCAGTTTGTCCAGTTCGCTGCGGAAGTTTGGCGAGGCGGTGGTGAGTTTTTTCATGATGCGTTCCGTGGGATGTGATGGCGGCTTTCAGACGGCCTTTTGTCTGCATGAAAGAGGCCGTCTGAAAGCCGTGTTTATATCATCTGCCGCATGGTGCGGGCAACGAGCGGGGCTGGCAGCAAGGAAAAGGCCGTCTGAAAATGCCTGCCCTGTCGGGGCGGAGTTTTCAGACGGCCTTGCTGTTTTCGCGGCGGTTTACTGCGGCGGGGCAACACTTTTGATTTCGGTGTTGAAGCCGATTTTTTTGATTTTGGCTTCTTTGGCCATGTCGATAGCTTGGATCACCGTGCCGTAATCGACGTCTTTCGAGGCGTCTACCGCCAGCACGACGTCGGGATTGCGCGCCACGGCTTCGGCAAAGGCGGAAGCCAGGTTTTCCTTGGCTGTGGGCGTGCTGCTGCGGTCGATGAAATATTGGCCGCTGTCGTCCACCGACAGCCACATCGGTTCTTTCGGCTTCTGTTCTTCTTCCGACTGCGCGTCCACGGAAGCGGTCGGCAGCTGGATTTGGATGGAATGGGTGAGCACGGGCATGGTGATCATAAACACGATCAGCAGCACCAGCATCACGTCGACCAGCGGGGTGACGTTGATGTCGCTTACCGGTGCGTCGTCGTCGCCGTCGTTCATCGAAAAGGACATAGCTTACTCCTTGTCTTTTTTGTTCAGGATTTGCGCGTGCAGGTCGTGGCCGAAGGCGTTGAGGTCTTGCAGCAGGGTTTTGTTGCCGCGCACGAGGAAGTTGTAGGCCAATACGGCGGGGATGGCGGCGAAGAGGCCGACGGCGGTGGCGATCAGCGCCTCGCCGATGGGGCCGGCCACGGCGGCGATACTGACCTGGCCGCTTTGACCGATGTTGAGCAGGGCTTTGTGAATGCCCCACACGGTACCGAACAGGCCGATAAACGGCGCGCTCGAACCGATGGAGGCAAGGGCGGTGAGGCCACCGTCGAAACGGCGCATGATCTGGCTGATGCTGTATTGGATCTGGCGCAGCAGGTACGGGCCGAAGGGTACGCCGGATGCGAGGTTGGCATCTTTGTTGCGGTAGAAGGTTTCGTCGGTTTTTACCGCGTCAAGCAGCATGTCGCTCATCGGCGATTCGTGTTCGCGGGCGATTTTCACAGCCTCGTCCAGCGATTTGGCATTCCAAATCAGCTCTTTGACTTGGGCATTGCCTGCTTTGGCGCGGCGCAGTTTGATGGTGCGGACAATCATCACCGTCCAAGTGGCCAAACTCATGATGATCAGGATGATGAAGGCGGTGATCAGAACGAAATCGCCCTGTTTGAAAACGTGTAGTAAATCCATATTGTGCTGCTCTCTTTTGCTGTTGATTTGAAATTGGTCGGCGGAGGCCGTCTGAACGCGCGTGCCGTTTTCAGACGGCCTCCGAAGGGTTAGTCGTTAAGCTCGAAAACGATTTTCGCGCCTTTGAAGCGTACCCATTTGCCGTGGGTTTGGTAATGCCCGGACATTGCGCCGCGTTTGGCCGCAGCGTCTAAGCGGGCATAGCCGCTGCCTTTGGTGATTTTCACCTCGGTGGCGCGTCCGCTCGGATCGACGAGCACCTCCATCACAATCGTGCCGGTTTCGCCGTTTTCGACTGAAAGGGGCGGATAAGACGGTGTGGCCAGTCTGCCTCCGGCTTTGACGATGGCATTGCCTGCGCTGCCACCGGCACCGTCACCACCACCGCTTCCGCCACCGCTGCCGGGGCCTCTGCCCGAGCCGGTGCCGGGGCCGTCTCCCATGCCGTCGCCGCCGCCTCTGCCGCCGCCCGTTCCCGTGCTGCCGGGTTTGCCGTGGGCTTTCGGATCGGTGCCCTGCCCCTCGCCGCTGCCGGTACCGCCGGGAGCGGTGAATTCCGGTTTTTTTGCCGGAACAGGCGCGGGAGGTGCGGGCGGAGCCGGTTTCGGCTCGGGCTTGGGTTCGGGTTTCGGTTGCGGCTTGGGCTCGATTTTTTCTTCCGGTTTTTCCTCTTTCGGAATACGGATATCGGCTTTACGGTCGTGTGTAATCACCGGTTTGAGCTTAGGCTTTTTCGGTTCTTTCACTACCGGCTTTGGCTTCTCGACCGGCGGCTTGGGCTTGGGTTTCTCCGGTTCGAGCTGAGGCTCTGCCTGCTGCGGCTGCTCCGGCGCCGGAGCAGCCTCCGGCTCTCCCCCGCCTCCGCCGCCCGGCGGACCAAAAGCGGCCAAATCGACAAACTCCATATCCTCCACATCGGGAAGTTGGGGCTTGCTGTTGAGCAGAAGCAGCAGCGCAAACAGCGCCGCGTGCATCAGCACAACGAATCCGAAAACGGAAAAGGTTAATAGGCGGTCATTTTTCATAGGGACGGCATACTAATAAAAACAATTTCCGTCTGCAAGGTATTTTTTGCAGTTTTTTGTTTTTTCTTTACATATTCCAAACGGTATTATTTTAAGGATGCTTGGCGTTTGATATTGATATATTTGGAAATTCGTTCCATATCGATACAGATATTGCGTAACAGCCGTTATTGCATTTCATCCGGCTTTTTCGAGAAGATTTTTAAGAATCGCAAAATGAAAAAAGCCAAACCGGATTGCGGTTTGGCTTTTTTGGGATTTTGGTGGGTCGTGAGCGATTCGAACGCTCGACCAACGGATTAAAAGTCCGCTGCTCTACCGACTGAGCTAACGACCCGTCGAACAATCGAAGCCGCGCATCATATCGGCGGTTTCCGTTTGCGTCAAGCGTTTTCTGCCGTGCCGTTTTCAGACGGCCTCCGTGTTGTTTTTCAGACGGCCGCAAAAGTTCGGTTGGACGGCGGTTTTTAATTTTCTCCACCGTAGTCGGCTTGCAGGGCGGTGATGCCGGTTTGGCCGAAAGACAGGGTCGTTTTCAAGCCTTCTACGGCGGCGCAGATTCTTTGGGTGACGGCTTCCGCTTCGGCTTGGTGTTGCGCGGTCATGCCGTCGGGAATTTTGCCGAAGAGGGCGGCGTCGAGCAGTTTTTCGGCGTGGATGCCGGGGCGGTGGTTGTGGATGACGGCGGGGTCGTTGTCTCCGAACAGCGTGCCGACGACGGCGGCGCGGGTGAGGGCGATGCCGAGGGCGGCGTCTTCGCCGCCGAAGCGGCGGAACAGGGCGTCTTGCGGGAAGCCGCCGCAGGCCAGCAGGACGCTGCGACGGAAGACCATATTGCCGCCGACGGTCATTTCCAGCCGCTGCCAGGCTTCGGCGAAGGCGGGATGGGTTGTGTAATGTTCGGGAAAACCGGCGGGACGCAGTTTGAGGCGGACGAGGGCGAGGTAGGGTATGGTTTCGAGGGCGAGATATGCGGGGGCGAGGGCTTCGGTTTCGTAGGCGTCGTCGGCGTCGAGAAAGGCGGCAAAATCGGCATTGCTCTGCAATACGCCCCAGTTGCGGGCTTGGGCGGCGCCACCGTTTTGCGGCAGGTGCGCGCAGCGGATTTGCGGGTATTGCGCGGCCAGTTGGGACATGACTTCGGCGGTGTCGTCTTGCGAGGCGTCGTCGACCAGCCAGACGGTATGCACGCAGCTTTGCACCAACGCGCTTTCGGCGGCGGCGCGCAGGGTGGCGGCGGCGTTGTAGCAGGGGATGATGACGTCGAGGGTGGGTTTGTGGTCGGTTTGCATGATGGAGGCCGTCTGAAAAAATAATGGAAGTGTACTGGTTTGAGGCCGTCCCCGCCTTTACCCCTTCGGGACATAAACGCGGCGATGATGTTTCTGAAGGGCGGTTTGCGCTTTCAGACGGCCTTAATGGTATCCTGCCTCTGCCTTAATGTTAAAAGGAAGGTGCCGACTGCTGCGGAACGGTTTGGCGGCGGCATCGGCAAACAGGTAAACGAAAGGGGGTTTTATGTCTGACAAACTGACGCGTGCCGAGGCGGCGGTTTACCGTCTGCTGACGCTTGCCGACCGGCCCGATGAAACAGTGGAAGTTCTGTTTGGCAAACCGTTTGCAGCCGAAACGGGCGAATGGGTATGCCCTTGCCGTATCGTCGGGGCGGGCAGGGACATGTGTTTTCGGGTTTTCGGCGCGGACGGCGTGCAGGCTTTGCAGTTGTCGTTTGCTGTTATCGACGGCGCGATGGCGGGCAAAGGTTTGCGGTTGCTGTGGGACGGCGAAGCCTTCGGCGGTTTTACTGCGGCTGCGTTTTGAGCTTGGCCAGCTCGGCCTTCACTTGGCGGACTTTGTCTTCGGTGAACAGTTTGCCGAGGTTGCGCCAGATGCTGTGGTAGCCGTAGGGTCCCTGCTGCATTTCGCGTTTGGCTTCTTCTATCGGCCAATTTTGGTAGACGATGCGGTACATGGCGGAGATAAGGCCGGTGCGGTCGGCGCCGTGGTAGCAGTGGATGAGAACCGCGCCGTGCGTCTGGCGCTGCTCAATCAGGTAGAGGGTTTCGGCGATTTGGCGCGGGGTGACGCGCCAGGCGAGCAGGGGTTTGTTGAGCAGGGCAAGGCCGTGTCCGGCGAGGGCGGTGTCGTTGTCGTTGCGGTCGAAATAGCGCAGGTTGACGACGCTTTTGATGCCCAGTTCGGCAAGCTGGGGCGCGTCGGCACGGGTGAGCTGCTCGCTGCGGTAGAGTTTGTCGTCGATGCGGTAGAGGTTGGCATCCGCTTTGACGGGGGCGGCCCATTGGTAGGATTCGGCCGGGGCGGCGGCGTGAACGGCGGCGGGGATAAGGGCGCAGAGAACAAGTGCGGTCAGGCGGGACATAGGTTTTCCTTTTGTCGGCGGGGCGGCTGGGAGCTGTTGATAATCAGCTTGCGAGACGATTTTTTGAGTAAAAAATGGCCGAATGCAAGGAAAAAAGCGCAGCAAGGTTGGACACCTGCGGGCATTTTTGACGCGGCAGGCGGGTATTTTTTACCAAAAACACCGCCGCAAGGCTGATTATCAACAGCTCCTAGGGTATCATTCACGGCTTTTTTCGGCCAACAGGTTTTTCAGACGGCCTCTGTGTTTGGAAATTTTAAGAGGCGCAATTACCTCTTTACGCAAGAAGTCTTGTTATTAATTATCTAAAAAGGCAATGCCGTGCAGCCATTCGATCTAAAAGACATTCCGGATAGTGTGTTCCTTGAGGATATTGAAGAGCTCACAAGGGAATTTCCCGTTGAATTTCCTCAATTGTTTGAAAAAATAATATCTTATTTGGATATAGATGCAAAATATGTCTATATCACTGATTTTATTGAAGATGAAAGCAAAAGCAATCATTTTTACGGTTATTTTTTTGATGCCCTCAATAAAAAGCTTCATCAATACGCATTTGAGGAAAATAGGGCGTATTTTCAGGAAGCAAATATTGAATCTTTAACAATGAAAGATACATTCAGTATTAAGGTATTAAATCTTCTGGGTAAACAGCAAGCATAAGTTGGATGCCAAGCCCAACATCTTTTAAGGAGTATTCATCATGGCTCAGTTTTTTGCCATCCATCCCGACAATCCGCAAGAGCGCCTGATACGGCAGGCGGCGGAAATCGTGCGCAAGGGCGGCGTGATCGCCTATCCCACCGATTCCTGCTACGCGCTCGGCTGCCGTTTGGGCGACAAGGAGGCGATGGAGCGGATTCTGCGTATCCGCAAAATTGATTTGAAACACCATCTGACGCTGGTGTGCGCCGATTTGGCCGAGCTGGGCATTTACGCCAAGGTGGACAACGCACAATTCCGCCAGCTCAAAGCGGCCACGCCCGGCAGCTACACCTTTATTTTGCAGGCCACCAAGGAAGTGCCCAACCGCACGCTGCACCCGAAACGCAAAACCATCGGCCTGCGCGTGCCCGACAACGTCATCGCCCTTGCGCTTTTGCGCGAGTTGGGCGAGCCGCTGCTTTCGTGCACGTTGATGCTGCCCGAAGACGACGAGCCGCTCACCGACCCCTACGAAATCCGCGACCGCCTGGAGCATTCCGTCGATTTGGTGATTGACGGCGGCTGGTGCGGCACCGAGCCGACCACGGTGGTGGACATGACCGATGGTACGGTTTTGGTGCGCGAAGGCCGGGGCGACAAGGCCGTGTTCGGCCTGTGAGGCCGTCTGAAAAGGCCGTCTGAAAGGGTTTGCATGAACAAAATCACGGACATTCTGAAATTCACCGGCTGCCTGCTATTGCTGTTTGTCGTGCCCACGCTGGTTTACACACTGGTTGACATCAACCGCCGCACAGGGCAGATCGGCAACACCGCCGCGCTTTACCAAACCGCCGTGTTCGCCGCCGTCGCCGCGCCGGTGCTGATTCTGTTTTACCGAGCCTACCGCACAACCTGCCCTATCGGCGGCTACTTTGCCGAACCCGCAGGCATCCCCCTGAAACGCAAGCTCTGCTGGGGCGCGTTTTACCTCGCGCTGATGCTGCTGGCAGGCGAATACGGCCTGCACGTGCTGAACTTTTTCTTCGGCACACCCATAAAAGACACGGAAAACCAGCAGGCAATTATCGAATGGACGCGCCATCTGCCTGTGGCCGTAGTGCTGGCCGACGTGGTGCTGTTTGCGCCCTTGGCAGAAGAATGGCTATTTCGCGGCACGCTGTTCGGCCTCTTCGGCCGCAGCCTCGAACTGCCCGCAGGCCGCGCCCTCGCGTTTTTATCGTCCTCTCTGCTCTTCGGCTTTATGCACTCGGGAACGGACATCCCCGCCCTCGTCCTATACGGCACGCTCGGCGCGGTGCTCTCCGCCGCCTATCTGCACCTGCGCGACATCCGCTACCCCATCGCCGTCCACATGACCAACAACGCCGTCGCCATCGCCTCCGTCTATCTCTCTTCCTAAGCGACATTCAGGCCGTCTGAAAACGCAAAAGCGGCCTTTCAGACGGCCTCCCACACCAAGAAAGACTACAAACCATGAATTTCGATCCCGCCACCTTCCTCTTAATGATCGCGCCCGCCCTGCTGGCCATCACCCTGCACGAAGCCGCCCACGCCTACGCCGCCCGCTACTGGGGCGACAACACAGCAGAAAAACTCGGCCGCCTCACCCTCAACCCGCTGGCGCATATCGACCTGTTCGGCACCATCATCGTCCCCGCCATCCTGATTGTCAGCGGCTCGCCCTTCTTTTTTGGCTGGGCAAAACCCGTGCCCGTCATTGGCCGCAACCTGCGCGACGCCCGCCTCGGCTGGCGCACCATCTCCATCGCCGGCCCGCTGGCCAACCTGCTGATGGCCTTCGCCTGGGCGGTGTTGATGGGGCTGCTGCCCGTCGTTCCCGCTTCCTTCGGCGAAGCGCTGGCGGGCATGGCAAGCTTCGGCATCTCCTTCAACGCCTTTTTGTTCGTACTCAACATGTTGCCCGTGCCGCCGCTCGACGGCGGCCGCTTCCTCGACAGCTTCCTGCCTGTCAAATGGTCGGCGCAGTTCCAAAAAATCGAACCTTACGGCACATGGATCGTCTTTATCGCCCTGGTCGCCGGCCTGCTCGGCCCGCTGCTCGCCTATTTGGCCGAGCCGCTGATAAACGCCGCCCTTTTCCTCTCCCTGCTTCTCGGCAGCCTGCTGACGGGCATTTTTATGTAGAAACCGGCACAGAGGCCGTCTGAAAACACAGTTTCCCGCTTTCAGACGGCCTAGGGCGTGTTGACATTCAGCTTGCGAAGCGGTTTTTTGAGGAAAAATTCGCGAATGCAAGGAAAAAAGCACAGCAAGATTGGACATCTTGCGAGCATTTTTGACGTGGCAGGCGTGGATTTTTACCAAAAATACCGCCGCAAGGCTGATTGTCAACACGCCCCAGGGGCTGTTGGCAATTGGTATTGCCAACAGCCCCTAATCGTTTATGGCATAATGCCGCGTTTTTAACACAGCTTAACCTCCCGCCATGACACGCAAAATCCTCGTTACCTCCGCGCTGCCCTATGCCAACGGCAGCATCCATCTCGGCCACATGGTCGAGCACATCCAAACCGACATCTGGGTGCGTTTCCAAAAGCTGCGCGGCCACGACTGCCGCTACTGCTGCGCCGACGACACCCACGGCACGCCAGTAATGCTGGCGGCGCAAAAACTGGGCGTGCAGCCCGAAGACATGATTGCCCGCGTGCGCGAAGAGCATCTGGCCGACTTTAGCGGTTTTTTAATCGGCTACGACAATTACTACTCCACCCATTCTACTGAAAACAAAGAATTTTCCGAAAAAATCTATCTCGCCTTGAAAGCAAACGGCAAAATCGAAAGCCGCACCATCGAGCAGCTTTTCGACCCCGAAAAACAAATGTTCCTGCCCGACCGCTTTGTCAAAGGCGAATGCCCCAAATGCCACGCCGCCGACCAATACGGCGACAACTGCGAAGTGTGCGGCACCACTTATTCCCCCACCGAACTCATCAAACCCTACTCCGCCGTATCCGGCGCCACGCCGGTATTGAAAGAGTCCGAACACTTTTTCTTCAAACTCGGCGAGTGCGCCGATTATTTGAAACAATGGACATCGGGTGCTACCCGCCTGGTCGACGGCCGCGTGCAGCCGCATTTGCAGCCTGAAGCCTTAAACAAAATGAACGAGTGGCTGGGCAAAGACGGCGAAACCACCCTTTCCGACTGGGACATCTCGCGCGACGCGCCCTATTTCGGCTTTGAAATCCCCGGCGCACCGGGCAAATACTTCTATGTGTGGCTCGATGCGCCCGTAGGCTACATGGCCTCGTTTAAAAACCTGTGCAGCCGCATCGGCATCGAGTTTGACGACTATTTCCGCGCCGATTCCGACACCGAGATGTACCACTTTATCGGCAAAGATATTTTGTATTTCCACGCCCTGTTTTGGCCGGCGATGCTGCATTTCTCCGGCCACCGCGCCCCCACCGGCGTATTCGCCCACGGCTTTTTAACCGTGGACGGCCAAAAAATGTCCAAATCGCGCGGCACGTTTATCACCGCCAAATCCTATTTGGAACAAAAACTGAATCCCGAATGGATGCGCTACTACATCGCCGCCAAGCTCAACAGCAAAATCGAAGACATCGACTTAAACCTGCAGGACTTCATCTCGCGCGTCAACAGCGATTTGGTCGGCAAATACGTCAACATCGCCGCCCGCGCATCCGGTTTCATCGCCAAACGCTTTGAAGGCCGTCTGAAAGACGTATCGGGCAGCGCACTGCTGGCCAAACTCGCCGCCGAGAGCGAATCCGTTGCCGAAGCCTATGAAAGCCGCGAATACGCAAAAGCCCTGCGCGACATCATGGCGCTGGCCGACGCGGTAAACGAATACACCGACGCCAACAAACCGTGGGAACTCGCCAAGCAGGCAGGCCAAGAAGCGCGCCTGCACCAAGTATGCAGCGAGCTGATTAACGCCTTTGCCGTATTGAGCGTGTATCTCGCGCCCGTGTTGCCGCGCGTTGCCGAACAGGCCGCCGCGTTTTTGAATCTCCCCGCGCTTTCGTGGGACATGGCCGCGCAAACCCTGCCCGCAGGCCACGCCATCAACAAATACGAACATTTAATGCAACGAGTGGAGCAAACCCAAGTGGACAACTTAATCGAAGCCAACAAACAAAGCATTCAGGCTGCCGCCGCGCCCGAGCAAACCGAGAGCAAATACGAAAAAGTCGCCGAACAGGCATCGTTTGACGACTTTATGAAAATCGACATGCGCGTGGCCAAAGTCATCAACTGCGAAGCTGTCGAAGGCAGCACCAAGCTTTTGAAATTCGACCTGGATTTCGGCTTTGAAAAACGCGTTATCTTCTCCGGCATCGCCGCCAGCTACCCGAATCCCAGCGAACTCAACGGCCGCATGGTCATCGCCGTCGCCAACTTCGCCCCGCGCAAAATGGCCAAATTCGGCGTATCCGAAGGCATGATTCTCTCCGCCGCCACCGCCGACGGAAAATTGAAGCTCTTGGACGTGGACGCGGGCGCACAACCGGGGGACAAAGTGGGTTAAGCCACCGCTTTTCATACCAAAGGCCGTCTGAAACCTTAAACAGGGTTTCAGACGGCCTTTGCTTTGCCAAACAGATTCGGGCTTTACCGAAAATGAGCTTTCAGACGGCCTATTGCTGCCGCGCCGCCTTTTCCGCCAGTCCCGACAAACCCTGCCGTCGCGCCAACTCGTTTACCACGTCTTCCGCCCGCAGGCCGTGCGCCGAAAGCAGTACCATGCAGTGAAACCACAAATCGGCCGTTTCGTAAACCAAATGCGCCTTGTCGCCGTCTTTCGCCGCCATCAGCACCTCGCCCGCCTCTTCGATCACCTTTTTCAAAATCTTGTCGCCGCC
Organism: Neisseria sp. WLZKY-1; assembly: GCF_046546535.1. NCBI lineage: Bacteria > Pseudomonadati > Pseudomonadota > Betaproteobacteria > Neisseriales > Neisseriaceae > Neisseria > Neisseria sp. WLZKY-1. The sequence continues at coordinate 72,383 of NZ_JBKGTW010000002.1, read as the reverse complement.
CTTGTGAAAAAGCTGCGCAACATAAGAGCTTTCCGGGTCTGCGCCCTTGCGCGAGTCGATAACGTTTTGGAGTTCTTCGAGAATACCGCTGTTCATTGTTTCTGCTCCTGTTTGGAAAACTGGTTTGAGGCCGTCTGAAAGCGCAGCTTCAACGAAGTTAAAACCATATTTCAGTTTTCAGACGGCCTTTTGTCTGATTTAGCGACGGTCTGCGCCGCCGTAGATTTCCGCTTCGTCTTTGATAACCGCATCCGCCGTCTGCCAGACGCCGTCGCGCCATACTTTGTAAAAGCAGCTCTCCCGCCCCGTGTGGCAGGCGATGCCGCCGTTTTGCTCGATTTTCATCACCACAGCATCGCCGTCGCAATCGAGCCGCAGCTCGTGCACCTTCTGCGTGTGGCCGGAAGATTCGCCCTTCATCCACTGCTTTTGCCGCGAACGGCTGTAATAATGCGCGTAGCCCGTGGCCGCGGTCTGCGCCAGCGCCTCGGCGTTCATCCACGCCACCATCAGCACCCGTCCGCTCTGCCAGTCCTGCGCCACCGCGCACACCAGCCCGTCCGCACCGAATTTCACGCCCTGCAATACCGCTTCGTCCATCCCTTCCTCCTTTTCTTTTATCAAACCCAAACCGCCCGAACGTTTCAGAAACATCATTCCCGCATAGGCGGGAACGGCCTTTCGGGTCAACCGACCGGCACATCCGAGCCCGCGCATTATGCCAACAATGGCCGCGGGCAAAAAGGCCGTCTGAAAACGAAACTTCAGCCCCAAGCGTTTTCAGACGGCCTCCAATCCATATTAAAATAAAGCCAAACCACAAACCGCCCGCAAACCATGTCCAAAAAAATCCTCATCATCTCCCCCAGCTGGATCGGCGACTGCGTCATGACCCAGCCGCTCTACCGCCGTCTGCACGAGCTTCATCCCGGCTGCACCATCGACGTGTTCGCGCCCAAATGGTCGATGGCCGTATTCGAGCGTATGCCCGAAATAAACGAAATCATCGAAAACCCCTTCGGCCACGGCGCGTTGCAGCTCAAAAAACGCTGGCGGCTCGGCCGCGAACTCGGGCAGCGCGGCTACGACCAAGTCATCGTCTTGCCCGGTTCGCTCAAATCCGCCATTATCGCGCTGGCCACCGGCATCAAACAGCGCACGGGCTATGTGGGCGAATCACGTTATCTTCTCCTAAACGACATCCGCAAACTCGACAAAACCGCCCTGCCGCTGATGGTCGACCGCTACACCGCCCTCGCCCACCCTACCCAAGCCGACTTCAACGGCCATTCCGACAACCCGCGTTTTGCCATCGACCCCGCAAGCCGCCAAGCCGCCCTCGCCGCGCACGGCCTTAACACGGGCAAACCCGTTATCGCCTTCTGCCCCGGTGCGGAATACGGCCCGGCCAAACGCTGGCCGGCGCGCCACTTTGCCGAACTCGGCCGCCGCTATCTTGTCCAAGGCTGGCAGGTATGGCTGTTCGGCTCGCAAAAAGACTTCCCCATCGCCGAAGAAATCAACGCCCTTTCAGACGGCCTCTGCATCAATCTCTGCGGCAAAACCAGCCTCTCCGAAGCCATCGACCTGCTCTCCTGTGCCGACACCGTCGTTTGCAACGACAGCGGCCTGATGCACCTGGCCGCCGCGCTCGACAGAAAACTCGTCGCCGCCTACGGCTCGTCCAGCCCCGACCACACGCCGCCCCTAAGCCCGAAAGCCAAAATCGTCAGCCTGAACCTCGACTGCTCGCCCTGTTTCAAACGCGAATGCCCGCTGGGGCACACCGACTGCCTGAACAAACTCACGCCCGACATGGTGCAAAACGCAGCGGAAGAATTGGCGGAAGAAAACAAGGCCGTCTGAACGGACTTCTTGAAAACAATATAGGCCATGCAGCAAAAGGCCGTCTGAAAGCATATCTTCCGTCCGAACACTTAGGAAACCGCTTGTTAACTTCGTTGGAACTTCACTTTCAGACGGCCTTTTTATACCCATATGCCATATTTTTAAAATATGCCGCGGTAAAAACCATACACAGTGGCAAAATATCCCACAAAACAAAAGAAGTATTTCTTTTACTCTTTTTCATTCCCCGTTCCGAAAACGGCATCTTTTCCGAAAAAATCATCACTTCCACATCCGATTTCTGCCGTAAACAATCAAAAACAAACCCCATCATGCATTTTGCCGGGACGCCGTGCTTAAAAACGGTATAATGCGGCAAAAATTCCAACAGTTTCCGCCCAAACCGATATGCAAAACAGAGCGGAACACATAACAAACCAGTGCAACGGAGCAAATAATGCCCTTTATTAACCATCTGGTTCGCGACGAAATCCGCGCCATGTCGGCCTATGCCGTCGCCGCCGTACCCGAAAACTGCGTCAAGCTCGACGCCATGGAGCTGCCCTGCCGTTTTCCCGACGACATGATGCGGGAGCTGGCGCAAGAGCTGGCGCAGGCGCAGATCAACCGCTATCCCGCACCCGACGCCTGCGGCGTGCCCAAGCTGCTGCGCGACACCTTCGCCATTCCCGATGCGGCGCAGATTGCCTTGGGCAACGGCTCGGACGAACTGATCCAGCTCCTGCCGCTGCTTTTGGCCAAACCGGGCGCGAAAATGCTGGCACTCGAACCAAGTTTTGTCATGTACCGTCACAACGCGGCGCTGGCGGGCATGGAATACGTCGGCGTGCCGCTGAACGACGATTTCACGCTCAACCTGCCTGCCGTACTGGCCGCGCTGGAAACCCACCGCCCCGCCCTGGTTTTTCTCGCCTATCCGAACAACCCGACGGGCGTGCGTTTTGCGCGGGAAGAAGTGCAGGCGGTTATCGACGCCGCGCCGGGCGTGGTGGTGGTTGACGAAGCATACGGCGCGTTCAGCGGCGACAGTTTCCTGCCGCAGGCAGGCAGCGAGGAAAAGCTGGTAGTGCTGCGCACGCTGAGCAAAATCGGTTTTGCCGGGCTGCGGCTGGGTTATGCCTGCGGCCATCCGTCGCTGATGGGCGAGCTGGCGAAAATCGTGCCGCCCTACAATATGAACCGCCTAAGCCTGACCGCCGCCGCTTTCGCCCTGCGCCGCTACGGCTGGGTGGCTCAGCAGATAGCATCTTTAAAAGAAGAACGTGCGCGCCTGAGCGAAGCGCTCGCCCGCCTGCCGCAGGTGCGCGTTTTCCCCAGCGAAGCCAACTTCGTCACCGCGCGCGTGCCCGATGCGACGGCGGTATACGAAGCGCTGAAAGCGCACAATATTTTGATTAAAAAGCTGCACGGCTCGCATCCGCTGCTCGAACAGTGCCTGAGGTTCACCGTCGGCTCGCCCGAGCAGAACCGTCAGGTTTCCAACGTTTTGCAAACACTTTTTTGATTTGAAAGGTCAAACCATGGATAAAAAAAACATCCGCACCGAAAACTTCCTGCGCCTCGTCGAAGAAGCGGGCAGCGTGTCCAAACTCGCCCGCGCCGCAGGCTATGCCAAACCCGCCTCGCTGCACCAGCTGCGCGCCCGTCTGTCCAAAGAAGGCGAAAACGGACGCGGCATCTCCCACGTGCTCGCCGCCAAGCTGGAAAAAAGCATGGGCAAACCCAAAGGCTGGATGGACAGACGCCATCCCGAGAAGAAAGCGAAAGATACGGCTGCGCAAGAAACCGTTCAGACAGCTTCGACCGAACAGACTGTACAGGCCGCACCCTTTGCCGCCCGCGAAGGCGACCGCGTCGTCACCGTCACCCGCAACACCAACGAAACCCAAATCACCCTTACCCTGAACCTCGACGGCACCGGCAAAGGCCACTTCGATACAGGCGTGCCCTTCCTCGAACACATGCTCGATCAAATCGCCCGCCACGGCATGATCGATCTCGACATCACCTGCAAAGGTGACACCCACATTGACGACCACCACACCGTCGAAGACATCGGCATCACCCTCGGCCAGGCGCTGAAACAGGCGCTGGGCGACAAAACCGGCATCCGCCGCTACGGCCACGCCTACGTCCCGCTCGACGAAGCATTGAGCCGCGTCGTCCTCGACCTTTCCGGCCGACCCGGCCTCGTGTACAACGTCGATTTCGTCCGCGCCCTCATCGGCCGCTTCGATGTCGACCTGTTTGAAGAATTCTTCCACGGCCTCGTCAACCACAGCATGATGACCCTGCACATCGACAACCTCAGCGGCAACAACGCCCACCACCAGGCCGAAACCCTGTTCAAAGCCTTCGGCCGCGCCCTGCGCATGGCAGTGGAGTTTGACGAACGCATGGCCGGGAAAATGCCTTCCACAAAAGGTACGCTCACCGATTAGGCTTATTTAAAACACCGTCCAACCGCCTGACCCGTCCTCCGGAGCAGGCGGTTTACCCATAGCGTAAACAAAATATGGAGAGTTCCATGAATGGAATACCTTTAAGCCTGAAAGATTTTTTTGCCTACTTTATCCCAGGCTCTTTAATGAGTATTCATACATTATTAATATTAGCTCTTTCAAATGAAAAATTACAACATAGCTTATCCAATATTAAGTTATTAGAAAATAATGGTATTGTTCTATTATTTTTTATATTTAGCTATGCAATTGGATATATTATTCCTACTCCATTAAATATATTTGGAATTAGCTTAAATATATTAGAAAACGAAATTAACAATTTCAAAAATAAAAATAAAAACAATGAAATATTATTAAATATAAAAGATGATTTCCATGAATATTCAAAAAATAGCAATTTTGATAATCAAAAATTCTGGATAATATATAGAAGAATTATCTTAAGCAATAACTCTCAAATGGTAAGTTATTTAGAAAGAATACAAAGCATCAGATTATTAACCCAAAAATTGTTTTTTTCTTTCGGATACATATCTGCATTTTTTATTATTTTATTGATTTATCTATTTTATAACCACCTAATAACTAATCAACTAAAAAATTATAACTTTTATTTATATATATATCTATACTCTATTTTCACCTTCTTTTTATCATTTTTAAGTTATTATAAACATAAAAAAACCTGCAATTGGTTTATTAGATCAGTTCTATCTACTTATACAGAAATAAAAGAAAGATAAGTATCTATACTAATTTATACAATATATAAATATATTTTTTAAGATAAAAAAGGACACCAGCCATGAAAATAGCCGTCGTCGATTACGGCATGGGCAACCTCCATTCCGTTGCCGGTTCCGTGCGCGAAGCCGCCCGCATCAGCGGCGCAAACGCGCACATCCTGCTCACCGGCCGGGCCGAAGAAGTGGCCGCTGCCGACAAAATCATCTTCCCCGGCCAGGGCGCGATGCCCGATTGCATGGCCGCCCTGCAACAGAGCGGCTTGGGCGAAGCCCTGTCCGACGCCCTGAAAAACAAACCCTTTTTCGGCATCTGCGTCGGCGCGCAGCTGCTGTTCGAGCGCAGCGAAGAAGGCGATACACCCGGCCTGGGCTGGTTTGCCGGCACCGTCGAGCGCTTTTCAGACGGCCTCACAGACGCGGCGGGAAGCCGTCTGAAAATACCGCACATGGGCTGGAACACCGTGCACCAAACACAGCCGCACCCCCTGTTCGTAGGCATCCCGCAGGATACGCATTTCTATTTCGTCCACAGCTACCGCTTCGCCCCCGCCGATCCGTCGGTCGTCCTCGCCACCAGCAGCTACCCCGACCCCTTCCCCTGCATCGTCGGCCGCGACAACGTGTTCGCCACCCAATTCCACACCGAAAAAAGCCACAACGCCGGCCTCACCCTGCTGAGTAATTTTTTACACTGGAATGGATAATTTGTGTAAAATGCGCTTTACATGCAGCCGCCATACCCCGCGTTTTGCGGACAAAGGCCGTCTGAAAGCGCAATCCCAACGAAATTAAAAAGCGTTGTGCCGCACTTTGCCACCCGTAAAGGAAAAACAAGGAAAAACCATGCTGCTCATTCCTGCCATCGATTTGAAAGACGGAAGCTGCGTGCGCCTGCGCCGCGGCCTGATGGAAGAAGCCACCGTATTTTCCGACGACCCCGCGCACACCGCGCGGCACTGGCTGCAACAGGGCGCGCGCAGGCTGCACCTTGTCGATTTGAACGGCGCATTCGCAGGCGAACCGAAAAACTTCCCCGCCATCAAAGAAATCCTGGCGGCAGTGGCCGCGCACATCCCCGTCCAGCTCGGCGGCGGCATCCGCGATCTGGCCACCATCGAAAAATACCTCGCCCTCGGCCTGAACGACGTTATCATCGGCACGGCGGCGGCGAAAAACCCCGGTTTCGTGCGCGAAGCCTGCAAAGAATTCCCCGGCCGCATCATCGTCGGCCTCGACGCCAAAGACGGCAATGTCGCCGTCGACGGCTGGGCAACCCTCACCGGCCTCGATGCCGCCGAACTGGGCAGACGCTTTGCCGACGACGGCATCAATTCCGTCATCTACACCGACATCGGCCGCGACGGCATGATGAGCGGCATCAACATCGAAGCCACCGTCCGCCTGGCCGAAGCCATAGGTATCCCCGTCACCGCCTCGGGCGGGCTCACCGGCTTGGACGACATCCGCGCCCTGTGCGCTGTAGAAAGCAGAGGCGTCACCGCCGCCGTCACCGGCCGCGCCATCTACGAAGGCAGCATCGATTTCGCCCAAGCGCAAAAGCTGGCGGACGAGCTGTCACCAACCGTTTTACACACCGCGCCCGCAACAGGCGCACACCGACAACACAAACATAAAAGGGATTAAAAATGTTAGAAGCATTCGTTTTGGGATTTTGGATGATCTGGTCGTCCGACCGTGACATTTACGCACTCTCGGAAAGCCTCGGTTTCATGGTCATCGCCGTCATCATCCGCGGCTTCATGTCCATGACCCTGCCGACGATGGACGGCATATGGGTGGCGGAAATCGGCGTGCAGTGGATATACGTCGCGCTGGTGCTCACCGCCGTCAACCGCCTCTCCAACAGTTTTGCCGCCACCCTTGCCATATCCGTTGTCGGCTCGCTCGGCTTTTACTGGCTCTCTAAGCCCGAACACATGAAAAGCATACTTTCCCCCTTCGTTTCCTAACCCGCAGGCCGCCCCGCAACGGGCGGCCTGTTTTTTCGCAAGAAAGCACAGCATGGCACTGAGCAAACGCATCATCCCCTGTCTCGACGTCAAAGACGGCCGCGTCGTCAAAGGCGTCAACTTCGTCGGCCTGCGCGATGCGGGTAACCCCGTCGACATCGCCAAACGCTACAACGACGAAGGCGCCGACGAAATCGCCTTCCTCGACATCACCGCCTCATCCGACAACCGCAACACCCTCCTCCACGTTATCGAAGCCGTGGCCGAACAAGTCTTCATCCCCCTCACCGTCGGCGGCGGCGTGCGCAGCGTCACCGACATCCGCCGCCTGCTCAACGCCGGCGCCGACAAAGTCAGCATCAACACCGCCGCCGTCACCAACCCCGGCCTGATTGACGAAGCCGCAGGCTTTTTCGGCTCGCAGGCCATCGTCGTCGCCCTCGATGCCAAAGCCGTCAACCCCGACAACAGCCGCTGGGAAATCTTCACCCACGGCGGCCGCACCCCCGCCGGCCTCGACGCCGTTGAATGGGCGCGCGAAATGCAGCGGCGCGGCGCGGGCGAAATCCTGCTCACCAGCATGGACAGAGACGGCACCAAACAAGGCTTCAACCTGCCGCTCACCCGCGCCGTCAGCGAAGCCGTCGGCATCCCCGTTATCGCCTCAGGCGGCGTCGGCAGCATCACCCACCTTATCGAAGGCATCACCGAAGGCAAAGCCGACGCCGTCCTGGCCGCCAGCATCTTCCACTTCGGCGAAGCCACCGTCCGCGAAGCCAAAGAAGCCATGCGCGCGGCCGGCATCGAAGTGCGCCTGTAAAACCCGTTCCCATGCCAAGCGTTTTCAGACGGCCTCGACGGATGAGGCCGTCTGAAAACGCTTTTTCCTTGTTCAGACGGCCTCCCGTTTGGAACGGCACGCACCCTGTGGCAGAATGGCCGTCCGCAAAACACCCAAGGAAAAAACATGAGCCTCAAAACCGCCGCCTGCCTGGCCGCCGCCCTCCTTCTCGCCGCCTGCGATTCCGATGCCGACAAAATCGGCGACGCCAGCACCGTCTTCCGCATCCTCGGCAAAAACGACCGCATAGAAATCGAAGCCTTCGACGACGAAGACGTCAAAGGCATCACCTGCTACCTCTCCTACGCCAAAAAAGGCGGCCTCAAAGAAGCCGTCAACCTCGAAGAAGACGCCAGCGACGCCTCCGTCTCCTGCGTGCAAACCGCCCCCGCCGTCGAATTTGCCGAACAAGCCGTGCTCAAACCCAAACAAATCTTCCGCCGCAGCGCCAGCTTCGCCTTCAAAAGCACGCAAATCATGCGCTACTACGACCCCAAACGCAAAGCCTTCGCCTACATGGTATACAGCGACAAAATCATCCAAGGCTCGCCGAAAAACTCCCTCAGCGCCCTCTCCTGCCACGGCGCGGCCGCCGCTCCGCAGCCCGCCCCCGCAGGCCGCGAAACCGTCGGCGGCTGCATCATCCAACCCGCCCCGCAGCGCTGACCCTCCCGCTGCAAAAGGCCGTCTGAAAACCAAGCTCCAACCAAGTTAAAGCACCGTTTCAGACGGCCTCAAAACAAAGAAAATCCGCAAATCCGATTCACTGCAAACTGCGGCACACAGCGTTTCAGACGGCCTTCAAACAGCCGTCTAGGCCGGGCATCGATGTCCGACCTACCGAACCCCGTTTCAGGCTGCCCAAAAAAGAAAAAACATGTCCCGTTTCACCCAATCCGCCCTCACCGCCCCAGACACCCTCACCGTCAACATCAGCCTGCGCCACCTGCGCAGCGCAGCCGCCTTTGCCGAGCGCATCGCCCAAGTCCTGTCCTTCCCCCAGCCCTGTCCCAATGCCGACGCGCTGGACGACCTGATGCGCGCTTTGGCATGGCAGCCTGAAAGCCGTATCCGCATCCGCTTTGAACACCTGTGCGAACTACACAACCAAACCCCCGCCCTCGCCCGCCAAATCGCCGACCACCTAGCCACATGGCGCGAATACTGGCAGCAGCCGCGCTGCGGCAAAACCGTCTTCATCCATTTTTAACTTTAAGGCAGCCTGAAAATGCCCATCCGCAAATTCACCCGCAACAGCGCCGATAGCGAGCACTACGACTACTGCGCCCGCCACCGCTACCCCGTTATCATCCTCGCCAATCTCGATGCCGAACACTGCGCCCTGTTCTACGACATCACCGAGCGCGATTGCGACATCGCCACCGTCTCTGCCGCCGTGCGCCGAATCGCCGAATCCTACGCCGAACTCTACGACCTGCCCGCCCACATCCGCGAGCGCTTCGCCGACCAGACCTATTATTTCAACGTCCCCGTGCGCCGCGAACACGCCGAATACGCCGCCGACGCGCTGTTTGACTACCTGCTGCGGCAGTTTGGACATTAAAGCCGTAGAGTATGCAGCGTTGCTGTGCACGCCGTTCGGGCAGCTCAAAACGCCGTTTTTCCCTTTTCAGACGGCCTCAAAGGCAGCCTGAAACGAACTTCTCCACCAAGGACATCCCATGACCGACGCCAAAACCTTCTTAAAACAACTGCGGGCAATATTGAAACAACACGGTTTCCAACGTCTCAACGCCAACAACTATTTCTACCGCGCCGAATTTTTGCTGTGCCTGTTCACCATCCAAAAAAGCATGTACGGCGGGCAATATTATTTTGACGTGTATTACCGTCTGGCGGACGATGATCCCAAAGAGCAAAACTACCGCGCGCTGTGCTTCGATCGGCGGGAACGCCTGTTTACGGCGGAACACGAAACAATACGCAGCATAGATTTTGACGACGCCGAACTGGTCAGCCAATTCGCCCCGCAGTTTCTCGCCCGCCTGCCCGCCATCGCCGACGACTTGGCGGCGTGGACGGACACAACGGCATTCCTGCAACACTTCGGCGACAACTTTTCGGCAGAGCAGCAGGCAGCGATTGCCGCGCACACCTTCCGCCCCGAATGAACTTTCCCCGACCGCGCACGCCGTTCAGGCAGCCTGAAACGCCCGATTTCATTCTTTCAGACGACACCAAAGGCAGCCTGAAAACAGAAAACGGCTTTTCAGGCTGCCTTTTTCGCGCCGCCTACTGTTCCGTGCCGACGGCAACAATGCGGTCGTAGCCTTTTTTGCCGTTCAACGCCTTGGCGGAGCGGTGCAAAAGCTGTTCGGCTTCGGGCTTGTGTTCGTCGTCCACATCGGCGTAATAGGCGAACAGCAGCAAGCCGTTTTCGGCGCGGTTGCCAAACACGCCCTCGCGGTCGCATTGCTGCATGGCGGCAATCACGGCGTTTTCAAAATCGGCGCGGGCGGTGTCGTAAGCGGTGTCGTCGCCCGTTTCTTCGCCGATGCAAGCTGCCTGTTCGCTCAATTCATAGCCCAAGCAGTACAGCAGGCTTTGCCCGTCCAGCCAGTTATCGCCGTCGGGATTGGACGGCTGCACGGGCACGTCGTATTCCGCCGCTTCACCAGACCACAGCGCGTCCTGCAAAGTCCCGTCTTGCCGGTCGATGTCTTCTTGCGAAATGCCGTCGGGCGCGGCGGCGTAGAAATCGGCGACAAAGCGAAAGTAAAACGCCGCCGGCTTCCCGCCCTTGGCTTCGGCTTGGGCGCGGATATGGGGGAAGGCAAAGCGGATGATGTCCGCCGCAGCGGCTTGGAGTTTGGGGAGATTGGACATGGGATGTCCTTTTGGCTGTTCCGTAGCGGGTTCTAACAATATCGGAATGATAGCGCAGGGCACACCGCGCCGTAAAAAGCATGAAACGTGTACTGCACGGGAAATGCGTCACAGGCAGACAAGGAAAAGGCCGTCTGAAAAACCGCACGAAGGCTTTATTTCGTTGCAGGTTTGCTTTCAGACGGCCTTTTGCCTTCTTTTCCTTATGATTCAGACGGCCGCAAGCGCCCTTGTGCCTAATGTGCTGCCTGCCGCTGTTGCGGCGGAAGCGGCCGACGGCGGCACCAAATCCAGATAGGTTTCGGCGCATTTGAAGCCGAAGCCGACGTAGGCGCGGTTGAGGGCTTCGTACTTGACGTCGGCTTCGGTGCGGCCGCCGCGGCTGAGGGCGGTGTTGAGGTGGCCGAGGTGGGCGGCGGCGTGACCGATTTCGGCGAGGGCGAGGATGTAGGCGGTTTGGCCTTCGTCGAGGTCGCCGACTTCTTCGACCAGGTGGGACATAACGCGGAACCAGCGTTTGGTGCCCAGGTCGATGTCCAATTCGCCGGTGCCGAATTTGCGGTAGTCGCGCAAGGCGTTTTCGACTTGGAAGCGGGTGCGCGGGTGGATGGCGGGTTTGAGGCTTTCGGCGTGGTCGATCACGCGGTTGTAGTAGTCGTAGAGTTCGTCGAGGGTGTAATCGGGGATGTCGTAAAGGCGGGTCATGTTTCGGGTTCCTTTTTTGGTAATGGGGCGAGGGCAGCCTGAAAACGTCGGCGGCGTTTCGCGGGACAGGCGGCTGCCGTTTTCTCTCGCCCCTGCGCTTGCGCGGGGGAGGGGTGGGTAGGGGGTGGCATTTCGCAGAAATGCGGTGGCAGATATGGCTGCAATGCCAAGCGCCCCCACCCCGGCCCTCCCCCGCAAGCGGGAGAGGGTGCAAACGGCTGCCGGTGTTTTGCCTGTGGCAGATGCTGTTTTAAGCCGTCAGGCAGCCTGAAAGCCTTTTCAGGCTGCCTTTGGCTTTTTCAGGCTGTCTTTTCAGACGGCCTTGCGGATATGGGCGACGGCTTCGAGTTCGACCAGCAGATCGTCGCGGCAGACGTCGCCGATGGTGTAAACCACGGGCACGCCGGGGAGTTGGCGTTCGCACACGGCGCGCACGGTTTCGTGGTCGGCGGCATGTTTGACGTAGGCGCGCACGGCGGCCAGCTCGCCGAGTGTGGCGCCGTAGCCGGGGAAGCCGGAGGCGGCGAAGTTGTCGGCGCTGATCAGGGTGGCGATGTTGAGCAGGGTTTCTTCGGTCTGCTTGGCGGTGTTGCCGATGTGTTGGGTTTCGGAGGCGGTGATGGAGGCGGTGCCGGAAACATAAACGTCGGCGGTGTCGTCGTAGATAACGGCCATGGCGCGGGCGAATTTGGGGCTTTCGGGGCTGTAATGGCGGGCGTAGTCGAAAGCGGGGGTTTGGCGCGGGTTTTCCAGCGGCAGGGTGTACACGTCGCGGCGCTCGGTCAACAGGGCGGTGGTGCCCAGGGCGATGTCTTCGCCGCCCATGCCGATGCCGGTGGAGGCGGGGTAAACGTCGAAGGCGGGTTGGGTTTTCAGGCTGCTTTCAAGGAAGCGGGTGTCGCCGAAGACGTCGGTGCGGGCGCGGTTGAGTTCTTTATAGCGCTGCTCATGGTCGGCGGCGCGGCTGTCGGGGGCGACGATGCTGCCCATGTAAAACCAGGTGCGGAACACTTGGTCGAGGCGGGCACCGCCTTGTTTGAGCAGGGCAAGGTTTTCTTCGAGCACGGCGCGGGTGTCGGCATAAGAATTTTCGCGCGGGGCGCGGCCGTTTTGGAAGGCGTCGGCGTGGGTGTGGACGAAGGTGATGCCGTTGTGGGACACGGTAGTCAGCTGCGGGCTGATGCGGCGCACTTGGGCATCGGCCACGGAAACGGCGGCGATCTCGGCGGTGAGCAGGCTGCCGTCGGCGGGGGCTTGGGCAACGTAGGCGGTCAGCGGCAGACTGTCGCCAAAGTTTTGTGCAAACAGCGCGGCCACTTCGTCTAGGCGTTCGGCGTCGCGCAGAAAGACGGTTTGGCGCACGATTTTGCGGCCGCTGCCTTTGAATTGGCGGCGGATTTGTTCGGCGATGTCTGCGGCCTGCGCGGCGTAAGTTTCGCCCCGTTGCGGCACGATTGCGGCGTAGGAATAAGGGGTGAAGCGCTCGGTTTCGTCGGCTTCAAAGTAGGTTTCCAGCGGTAAGGCGCTCATGATTTTCTCCTTGTGCGGCGGCAGTTTTCAGGCTGCCACGGCTTCGTCGTTAAAAGCAAAATTCGGTTTCAGGCTGCTGTCGGCCAGCGCCAGAAATTCATCGACGCCTTTGAAGGCAAAATTAACGTAGGCGGTTTGCAGCTTCACATATTCGGCATCGGCGCGGGTGCGGCCGCCGCGGCTGAGCGCCATGTTCACATGCCCCATATGCGAGGCGGCGTGCGCCACTTCGGCGGCGGCGAGAATGTAGGCAGACTGCGCGGGCGTCATGTCGCCCACTTCTTCGGCGAGCTTGGTGAGTTTTTTAAACCACAGCTTCGCGCCTTCGTCGGTGCCCAATTCGCCGGCAACGAAACGGCGCAGATGGCTGATGGCCTGGCGCACCGTCGGCAGCGCGCGTTTGTGGGCAAAGGCGCTGTGCGCTTCGATAATGTCGATGCCTTGCGACAGGCGGCGGTAGAGTTCCGCAAGCGGCGTGCTGTCGGATACGGTGAAGAGGATGTTTTTGCGGTGGGGCATGGCATTTCTTCCTTTCGGTATTAAGCAGGCGGGCATCATAGTTTCCCGTCGGCAGAGCAGCTAAGAATTTTTTGGAATATTCTTTTTCTTTTAAAAGGCATAAGTAATCAGCAAAAAGGAATAAGGCCGTCTGAAAGCGCCGCTTAACGAAGTTAAAGGGTGCTTTCAGACGGCCTTTTCCTGACGCAATGAAAAAGCCCGGTTTTCTGCAAAACCGGGCTTTTGTTTGTTTTCAGACGGCCTTTTTGTCTGTCAGGCCGTCTGAAAATGTGCCGTTACGAGCGGCAGGTGGTGTTGACTTTGTTGCCGTAGGGATCGGTGAATTCGAAGTAGGCTTCGCCGCCTTTCTGATGCCATTCCGCGCCTTTGCCGAACAGACCTTCGGTGGCGGTGTAGCGTTCGCCTGAGGCGGCGACGGCGGAATTAAGGACGGCCTGTTTGTCGTCGAGGCGCAATTCGATTTGGCTGTTGCTCAGGCTGCGTACCTGTACGGAAAGGCCGTTTTCGCAGGTAAACCGTGTACCCTCGCCGCCGTTTTGGCTTTGTTCGGCGGGAGCCGGTTCGGGCGTGCCGCTGTCGGGGGAAGCGCAGGCGGCCAAAGTCAAAACGGCGGCGAGGGCGGCGAGGGTGATTGTTTTCATGTATGAACTCCTGTGGGTTGTTTTGTGGGAATGCAGCCGAAACTGCCGCATCATGTTAACTGCCTGTTTTGCGGACAATCAAGCCTGCTTAACCCGAATTTACCCGCGCAACAGGCCGTCTGAAAATCCGCAAACCCTTGTCCAGCAATGTTTTCAGACGGCCTCAACTGTCAAAAACCGCACGTCGGAACATTTCCCGGCGTGCGGTTCTTTACATTTTTTCCGCCCTTGCACGGAGGTCAAACCCGCTGTTCGGGCGGTCTCGAATCAGACAATGCCCTGCGCCAGCATGGCGTCGGCCACTTTTTTGAAACCGGCGATGTTGGCGCCGTTGACATAGTTGGTATAGCCGTTTTCTGTACCGTTGGCCACGCAGTTTTCATGGATGTTTGCCATGATGTCGAACAGGCGGCCGTCCACTTTTTCGCGCGGCCAGGAGAGGCGGATGTGGTTTTGGCTCATTTCCAAGCCCGAGGTGGCGACGCCGCCCGCGTTGGAGGCTTTGCCCGGCGCGTAGAGGATTTTCGCTTTCAGGAAGGCTTCGACGGCTTCAAGCGTAGAGGGCATATTCGCGCCTTCGGCCACGCACTGCACGCCGTTGACCAGCAGGGTGGCGGCGTCTTTGCCGTCCAATTCGTTTTGGGTGGCGCACGGCAGGGCGATGTCGCATTTCACGCCCCAGGGTTTCTGCCCTTCAAAATACTGCAAGCCCTGCTCCTGCGCGTAGGTTTTCACGCGTTCGCGGCGCACTTCTTTCAATTCGATCAGCGCGGCCAGCTGCGCTTCGGTCATGCCGCTGTCGGGGAAGAGGGCGAAGCCGTTGGAATCGGATACGGTGAGCACTTTCGCGCCGAGCTGGATGGCTTTTTCGCAGGCGTATTGCGCCACGTTGCCGCTGCCGGAAATCACGACGCGCTTGCCTTCAAAGCCGTCGCCTTTGGTTTGCAGCATGGATTGGGCGAAATAGACCGTGCCGTAGCCGGTGGCTTCGGGGCGGATCAGGCTGCCGCCCCAAGTAAGCCCCTTGCCGGTGAGCACCGAAGTAAATTCGTTGCGCAGTTTTTTGTACTGGCCGAACAGGAAACCGATTTCGCGGCCGCCCACGCCGATGTCGCCTGCGGGCACGTCGGTGTCCGCGCCGATGTGGCGGTAGAGTTCGCTCATAAAGGCCTGGCAGAAGCGCATCACTTCGCCGTCGGATTTGCCTTTGGGGTCGAAATCCGAGCCGCCTTTGCCGCCGCCCATCGGCAGCGTGGTGAGCGCGTTTTTAAATACTTGTTCAAACGCGAGAAATTTCAACACGCCCAAATCGACGGTGGGATGGAAACGCAGGCCGCCTTTATAGGGGCCGATGGCGGAATTCATCTGCACGCGGTAGCCGCGGTTGACCTGCACCTGCCCTTGGTCGTCCACCCACGATACGCGGAACATCACCACGCGTTCGGGTTCGACGATGCGCTCCAAAAGGCCGTGGCGGGTGTATTGCGGGTTTTTCGCCAAAAAAGGCTGCAAACTCATAAACACTTCTTCCACCGCCTGATGGAAGGGCGCCTGGTTCGGGTCGCGCTGTTTGATTTGTTGGAACAGGGTGTCGAGATTGGTTTGGCTCATGATGTTTCCTTTGCAGAACGGTTAAGAGATTAAGGGAAAGACTTGCGGCGCAGTCTAGCAATAATTGTCTACAATCTTCAACCGTTTTTTACGCACAACTTAGGCGCAAACCAAGCGTTAAAATTGAAAATTTGTCTACAATCTATCTGTTGGCTTGCGTTTTGCCATCGTCAGCGCAATAAAAAGGCGGAAAACTCCGTTTTCAAGACAGATTCATGCCATCAATCGGGCAATGTAAAAAATGTCCGCCCTGCCCTGCCGCGGCTTCCGTTTTCCGCCCAACCGCGCTTTCAGACGGCCTTGACACCGATTTGCCTTTTCCTCAGGCAGGCGATAGAGTTCGCCCCTTGCCCGAAGGCGCGGCACAATCCCGCCGCCCGTTCAGACGGCCTCATCCGCCCATCCCTAATATAAGGAAACCCAAATGTCCCATTCCGTTCTCACCGTAATCGGCAAAGACCGCATCGGCATCGTGTACGACGTTGCCAAACTTCTGGCCGAACACCAAATCAACATCCTCAACATCAGCCAGCAGCTGATGGACGACTACTTCACCATGATTATCCTGATGGACACCGAAAAATGCCCGCAAAGCCGCGCCGAAATGCTCGACGTATTCGCCGAAGCAGGGCAACGCCTGTCGCTGGACATTCGGATGCAAAACGAAGAGCTGTTTGCCGCCATGCACCGGATTTAGCAGACAAAAGGCCGTCTGAATACGCACTCAGACGGCCTACAAATAAGGTCGGGCATTTATGCCCGACAAACACCGACAGACTTCAAAAACATCGGGCATTCATGCCCGACCTACTGAAAGCAGTTTTCAGACGGCCTCCGGTTCAACCCCATTCAACAGAAAGTCTCCATGCAAACCCAACTCCAATCCGCCGAAATCCTAGAAACCGTACGCATGGTTGCCGACCAGAATTTCGACGTGCGCACGCTCACCATCGGCATCGACCTGCACGACTGCATCTCGCCCGATCTCGACACGCTCAACCAAAACATCTACAACAAAATCACCCGCGTGGGCAAAGACCTGGTCTCCACCGCGCAATTTTTGTCGGCCAAATACGGCGTGCCGATTGTCAACCAGCGCATTTCGGTTACACCCATCGCCCAAATCGCGGCGGCCACGGGTGCGGAAAGCTATGTTTCCATCGCCCAAACGCTGGATAAAGCCGCGAAAGCCATCGGCGTATCCTTTATCGGCGGCTTTTCCGCGCTGGTGCAAAAAGGCATGTCGCCTTCGGCGCAAACCCTAATCCGCTCGATACCCGAAGCGATGCGCACCACCGACATCGTGTGCAGCTCGGTCGCCATCGGCAGCACCCGCGCCGGCATCAATATGGACGCGGTGCGGCTGATGGGCGAAACCATCAAACACACCGCCGACACCACGCCCGAAGGCTTCGGCTGCGCCAAAATCGTGGTGTTTTGCAACGCGGTGGACGACAACCCGTTTATGGCCGGCGCGTTCCACGGCGCGGGCGAAGGCGATGTGATGCTCAACGTGGGCGTATCCGGCCCGGGCGTGGTTCAGGCTGCTTTGGAAAGCTGCCCGGCCGACGCGGATTTGACTGCCATCGCCGAAACGGTGAAAAAAACCGCCTTTAAAATCACCCGCGTGGGCGAACTCATCGGCCAGGAAGCGGCCAAGCGGCTCGGCATTCCCTTCGGCATTTTGGACTTGTCGCTCGCGCCCACGCCCGCCGTGGGCGATTCCGTCGCCCGCATTCTCGAAGCGATGGGCTTGTCCGTATGCGGCACGCACGGCACCACCGCCGCGCTCGCGCTGTTAAACGACGCGGTGAAAAAAGGCGGCATGATGGCCAGCAGCGCGGTGGGCGGCCTCTCCGGCGCGTTTATCCCCGTGTCCGAAGACGAAGGCATGATCGCCGCCGCCGAATCGGGCGCGCTCACGCTGGACAAACTCGAAGCCATGACCGCCGTCTGCTCCGTCGGCCTCGACATGGTCGCCGTACCCGGCCACACCAGCGCCGCCGCCATCAGCGGCATCATCGCCGACGAAGCCGCCATCGGCATGATCAACAGCAAAACCACCGCCGTGCGCATCATCCCCGTGCCCGGCAAAGACGTGGGCGAGTCAGTGGAATTTGGCGGTTTGCTCGGCTACGCCCCCATCATGCCGGTGAAAGACGGCTCGTGCGCAGTGTTCGTCAAACGTGGCGGGCGCATTCCCGCGCCGGTACAGAGTTTGAAAAACTGATTTTCAGATAGTCTTCCCCCGCAAGCGGGAAAGGGCACAAGGTTTCAGACGGCCTTTAAGGCCGTCTGAAAACAAAGCTCCCGACGGCAGCAAACCGCAGCCGCCCGCAAAGCCGTTTTCAGACGGCCTGAAATATAGTAAAAAGCCGCCCTTCCGAAACCCTCCGCGAAAGCCCGCGCCATGAACAGAATCACCGCCGCCTTTGGGCGCCTGAACGGCAAAAAAGCCCTTATCCCCTACATCACCGCCGGCGACCCCTCGCCCGCCGTCACACTCGAACTGATGCACAGCCTCGCCGCCGCCGGTGCGGACATCATCGAGCTGGGCGTACCCTTTTCCGACCCGATGGCCGACGGCCCGGTTATCCAGCGCGCCGCCGAACGCGCCCTTGCGCAGGGCGTGTCGCTCACCGGCGTGCTCGACATCGTGCGCCGCTTCCGCGAAAGCGACAAAA
Source organism: Neisseria sp. WLZKY-1 (assembly GCF_046546535.1). NCBI lineage: Bacteria > Pseudomonadati > Pseudomonadota > Betaproteobacteria > Neisseriales > Neisseriaceae > Neisseria > Neisseria sp. WLZKY-1. The sequence continues at coordinate 53,955 of NZ_JBKGTW010000002.1, read as the reverse complement.
ACACACCCGTCGTGCTGATGGGTTATCTCAACCCCGTGCACAAAATGGGTTACGACGAATTTGCCCGCGCCGCCGCCGAAGCGGGTGTCGACGGCGTGCTGACGGTAGACAGCCCCATCGAAACCGTTGCCCCCCTGCAAAGCGCGCTCAAAGCGCAAGGCATGGAAACCATCTTCCTCATCGCCCCCACCACCACCGAAGAGCGCGTGAAAGAAATCGCCAAACTGGCGGGCGGCTTCGTGTATTACGTTTCCCTCAAAGGCGTCACCGGCTCGGCCGCGCTCGACACCGCCGACGTCGCCGAAAAACTCGCCGTCCTGCGCCGCCACATCAGCCTGCCCGTCGGCGTCGGCTTCGGCATTTCCGACGCGCAAAGCGCGAAGCAGATTGCCGCCGTGGCCGACGCCGTTATCGTCGGCAGCCGCATCGTCAGGGAAATCGAAACCAACCCCGGCCGCGAAGCCGAAGCCGTCGGCGCTCTGGTGCGCGAACTGAACGCGGCGGTTAAGGCCGTCTGAACGGCCTTGCCTAACAGGGCGTCTTTGGCTACCATCCGCGCCTTTCCCCAACTGACAAACGGTCTTAAACAGGCCGTCTGAAACGGAGTCCACATGAGCTGGTTAGACAAAATCCTCCCGCCGAAAATCAAACGCGAAGGCAAAAGCGAATCGGCCGTGCCCGAAGGCCTGTGGCACAAATGCCCCGCCTGCGCCGCCACGGTGTACACCACCGATCTGGTGCAGAACGACAAAGTCTGCCCCAAATGCGGCCACCACAACGCCATGGGCGCGCGCGAGCGGCTGAACCTGCTGCTGGACGAAGAAGGCCGCGAGGAAATCGGCGCCGACGTGAAGCCCACCGACATCCTCAAATTCAAAGACAGCAAAAAATACCCCGAACGCCTCAGCGCCGCCAAAAAAACCACCGGCGAAGACGACGCGATAGTGGTGATGAAAGGCCGTCTGAACGGCCTGCCCGTTGTCGTTGCCGCCTTCGAATTCCGCTTTATCGGCGGCTCGATGGGCTCGGTTGTCGGCGAGCGCTTCGTTCAGGGCGTGCGCCGCGCCGCCGCCGACGGCTGCTCCTTTATCTGCGTGTCCGCATCGGGCGGGGCGCGTATGCAGGAAGGCCTAAACTCGCTGATGCAAATGACGAAAACCAGCGCCGCCCTGCACCTGCTCACAGAAAAAGGGCTGCCCTTCATCTCCGTGCTCACCGACCCGACCATGGGCGGCGTGTCGGCCAGCTTCGCCTTTTTGGGCGACATCGTGATGGCCGAACCGGGCGCGCTGATCGGTTTCGCCGGCCCGCGCGTTATCGAACAGACCGTGCGCGAAACCCTGCCCGAAGGCTTCCAGCGCGCCGAATTCCTGCTGGAAAAAGGCGCGATCGACCAAATCACCGACCGCCGCGAAATGAAGACGCGCTTGGCCGATCTCATCACCCTGCTGCGCCGTGAGCCCGCCGCCGCGTAAACGCGCCCGCCGCACGAAAAGGCCGTCTGAAAATTCTTTCAGACGGCCTTTTTCGCCACAGAGCGGTCTATTTGCAGCTTACACCGGCAATTTTGTCGTCGTTCAGCTTGATATTGCAGCGTGTCGCCCCCGCGCCGGAAATCACCACACCGTCGCCGGATTTCTTAATCACCAAAGGCTCTTTCACACCCATGGACACAGCCGTTCCGGCCAGATTCTCAGTGAGCTCGGCAGGCAGTCCGGCGGAGTTTTCCTGAATCTTGATTTCCTTGGCTGCCGCCTGTTGGCCGAAGGCCGCAACAGCAAACGCAAGCAGCAAAGCGGTTTTTTTGTTCATATCGATGTTTCCTTAAAAGCACCTGAAAAACACAGGCCGACGCAGGGTAAAGCAATTCTCCCGTAGGCGCAAGCACCGCCCGTCACACTTGCCCGTCAGCCCAACCCTGCCGCCGCCACATGCACCACATGAAAAAAAGGCCGTCTGAACAGGGATTTCCCCTTTCAGACGGCCTCTGCTGCCGTAGTAGGGTGTGTTGCGCAGCAACGCACGCGGTTTGGAGTTTTGCGGGGAAGCGTGCGGGTAAACAAAGGCCGTCTGAAACTTTCAGACGGCCTTCTTCCCGCAAAGCGGACATTCAAAACCCGTATTGCAGCTTGAAGGTGATTTCGTTGCGTTTGTAGCGGTTGACCCACGAGGTGCTGCGGTTGTCGGTGCGTTTCAGGCTGAGGACGGGGATGAAGCCGCGCAGGGCGGGGCGGTCGTATTTGAGGTCGATCTGGTAGGTGTGCTCCTTGTCTTTGCGCCGCGTGTCGAGCCAGGCATGGAAGTCCTGATAGGCGGTTTTGCGCCAAATGGTTTGGAATGTGGCTTCGATGCCCGAATCAAAGCGTTTGCTGATACCGCCGCGCAGGCCGTGGCGGCGGTAGGAATCGACTTTTTCGCGGCTGTTTTTGCGCAGGAAATCGTAGCCGCCAAAGAGCACCCAATCTTTCGGCAAAACGTACACGCCGGTGGCAAACAGCAACGATTGCGGGCCGTTGAAATGTTCGTAGCCGCTGCGGTAGCGGTCGTATTTGTGCTCTATCTGCACGCCCAGCGAGGCTTTGTCGGCAAAAGTGCGGTTGTAGGACGCGCTGACGCCCGCATTGCTGTCCTGCATTTTTCCGCCGACCCAGTCGTATTGGATTTGTGGGCCGATGCTGAATGAAGTGTCTTTGTTTTGAAAGCTGTATGCCGGACTGAGGCTGACGCTGTGTTCGGTGTAGTCGCGGTTTCCGGGGTAGATTTTGCCCAGCGCGTAGCCGGAAAACTGTATGCCGTGGTGGCCTTTGAGCGAGAGGCGGCGGCTGACGGCGGCTTCGTATGCCCACATGCGGCCGCTTAGCGCATCGGGGGTTTTCATCGGCAGCCATTCGCTGCGGCAGGTGAAATTGCCGTTGGCGTCCAAAATCGGCTGCCCGTTGGAATCGAAGCCGCAGCTTTGCTGTTCGCGCAGCATGGTGGCGGCGGAAGAGCGGTTCAGATTGCTGTCGTGTCCCAAGCCGACGGAGAGCGAGCCGCTCCATGCGTCGCGTTTGGAGAGCGCGTCGGAGAAGCCTTTGATTTTTTCGTTGACGGCGGGGCGTTCGGGAATATCGATGCTGCCGAACAATTCCGCCGACTCCCTGTTCTGCCGGTCGACAAACAGCAAACGCGCCAAATCGAGCTTGGCGCGGACAAACTGCGGATTGCGCGCATACAGCTCCCGATAGCGTGCCAGCGCGCCCGGCAAATCGTCGCGGAACACGGCCAGATTGGCTTCGGCAAACAGCACCATATCGGGATCGGCATCGGGCTGCGCCTTGTAGATTTCGAGCAGGCGCAGCGTTTCGGCTTCATTTTGCGCGTTCACCGCCTTCATCAGCGCGGTCGGCAGATTGTCGTCTTCCTGCGGCGCGGCTGCGCCGAAAGACAAATCACCCACCGTTTCCCCTTCCTGCCGCTGCTGCCGCTCTTCAATGCCGTATCGCAGTTGCAGGCGCGTGTCTTCGTTGTCGGCGCAGACGGGCAAGGACAACAGCAGCAGCGGAAGGAGAAACAGACAGTATTTCATGGGCTTTCCTGTGGTTTGGCGGGGAAACGGGGTTTTCAGACGGCCTCTGCCGCCGCAGTAGCAACTGCGTTCCCTCTCCCGCTCGCGGGGGAGGGCTAGCTTGTGCGGCTACAGAAATTTTTACGGGCTGCAGCGGCAAAAGCAGTTCTGCGAACTGCCACCCCCTCCCCAACCCTCCCCCGCGCTTGGAGCGCAGGAGAGGGAGTTGGGGACACGGGGAATTTTCGGTTTCAGACGGCCTTAGTCAGACGGAGGCCGTTCCCGCCTGCGCGGGAATGATATTTCTGAAAAGACGGGGGCAAAACAGCAGGCGGCCGACAAGGTTTTCAGACGGCCTCAAAGTGCAGCGGGCAGGAAAAACGCATTCCTGCCCGCTTATAATAATCTTTCATGTCAACTTTCAGCGGCACTCAAATTATTTCTTCGCACCACCGAAAGCGGCATTGAGTTTTTTGTTGTTGTCAAACTGGGCGATACCGGCCAAGCTTGCAGCGTTGTTGCCGAAGAAGTGGCCGTTGGTTGTGCCGTTTACCGAACCGTTGGCAATCGCGTTACCGGAGAACGAGGCATCGGAAGGTCTAATGTAGGCATTGATTCCCAAAGTTTTCAGATCCCCGGTCGCCCTGGTCAAAGTACCGGCCAGTGTTTTCCTGCCGAAGTCGGCTTTCAAATCACCCTGCAAGACGGCAGTATTCCACGCAACATGGTTGTTAATGCCCTTGACTGCATAAGTGGCCGTGCCGCTGGTAGGCATATTGGTGGTTCTGCCTGTACCGTTGTAGTACACGGAGCGGTTTGTACCTGCCGTTCCGTCGGCCGCACCTGCTTTCACATCCGCCCATTCGCCAAAATAGACATCGGAATTACCGATTTGGGCAAAAGACATACGACCCAAACCGGAATGGTCGGGCATGGGAATAAAATCCCAACCGCCACCTTTCATTTTGTACATGCGGGCGACGGTTACGCCGTTGCCGTCATTCTCAATGATGCCTTTTACTAGGTGTTTGACAAGTAGTTTGCTTGTCATGCCTTTGATTTTGGCAAAAGTGGCGGGCTTGTTGTTTGCCGTCCAGCCTTTTGCGTCATCATCATTGACCCTAATCGCTGCTTTGCCGTCTTTTTCGGCTATTTGAATAAAACGCTTACCGGAAGCATCAGTATTAGCTGCACCGGCAGAGGCAGCAAAAACGGATGAGGCGGCAAAAGCTGCACCAAGAGCAACAAGGGTTTTAATATGTTTCATAATATTCTCCAAATTAAAAAACAAAAAGAGGAAATACCTGCCGTTCCGGCCGATACTGCAAATACGTTAACAGAATCTTAAATTAAGAGCCGTTCCAAGCAAGGCAGATGCATCATATACTGAAATTCCTACCAATGAAACAGTAATTATTAGTATTCAAGTTTAAATATCGGTTTTTACAGTTCTGCCGTTTGAATCACCATTTCCCCGTAATGCCGATCCGCAGCGTGCGCCCCGGGGCGGGCATATAGGAGCGGCTGAACGGATCCATATAGTAGCGGTTGGTCAGATTGGTGCCGACGATTTCGGCGGTAATATGCTTGTTGATGCGGTAGCGGACATAAGCGTCAACCGTGGCCGTAGCCGCCCAGCGCATATTTTCTTGCGCGTCTCCCGCAATATACCGGCTCATGTCTTCACCGTAGCGTTCAAGCATTTCGCGCTGGAAGTCGCGCCATGAGTCGAGGCGGTTGGTATGTACCTTGTTAAACCAGTTGAAGCGTGTGCCGAGGTCGAGTTTGTTGTTCAGCAGGCGCGTGCCCAGCTCGGCGTTTACCGACCATTGCGGCTGCTGCATGGTGCGCAGATAGCCTGCGACATTCGCACCGCCGGGGAAGCAGTGCGGCACGCGCGTCAGAGACCCGCCGTTTTTGAGCTGTTGGCGGATGGCCCAGTCCTGCCAATGGTCTGAGAAGCCGTAGGCTTTGTCGCACACTTCGTTGCGGATGGCGCGGACGACGCCGAGGCTGCCGTAGAAGCGGCCGCTGTCGAAGCGGGCGGAGAGTTCCGCGCCGGTGCGGGTTTGTTTGTCGTATTGCTCGAATTCCAAGTCTTCGTTACGGTCGATGATGTTTTTGGTTACGTTGTGGAAATAGTTGATGCGGAAATCGGCGCGGCGCATTTTCGGAAACAGGCCGGTAAGGTCGTGGATATAGCCGATTTCCCAGTTTTGCGCCCGCTCCGGCCGCCACTGGTAGCCGAAGCGGGTTTCCAGAGCTGTGGCGTTTCTGGCGGCCAGCGGGATGCCGTAAGTGCCTTCAAACACGCTGGGATAGCGCAGAATCTGCGTATAGCGCAGGTAGGCGCGGGCGTGGTCGGTGAAATTCACCGTAGCGGAGAAGGCGGGCGCCCAGCCGCTGCCGCCCTGCTTGATGCCGCGCCGTTTTTCGGCTTCGGTCAGCGGTGTGCGGTAAAGCCCATCCGGACGGGAATTATCTTGCTGCAAATCATACTTGGGTACCATGCGCGGGCTGGCGGGGTCGTTGGGATCGTAGGCGGGGTTTTCCACCATTTGCCGCACTTCGGGCTGCAAGTTGGGATGGTTTTCGATATGCAGCTTGCCGTAGCGGTCTTTTTCCCAATTCCTTTGGATTTTTTCTTTCAGATAGGCCACGCCGTCTTTGATTTCGACGAGTTGGAAATCCCGTTCAATTTCCGGGGTAGTCCGGCTGCAATCGTTTATTTTAAGACATTCGTCATAGGCTTTTTGCGCTCTCAAATATCTTTCGTATTCGGCTTTGCCGGCAACCTGCGTGCCTCTGAAAACATACCCCCTGTTGGCTTGGATGATGCCGCCGTTGTCGAGGTATTTTTTCAGGCTGTCGTCCTGTAAGGTGAAATGGGTGTAGCGCGCGCCTGCGGTGAGGGTGAGCCAGCGGACGGGGTCGTAGCGGAAATTAAAGCCGAGATTGAACTCGCGCCGTCTGCCGTTACGCGGATAAGCCACTTGGTCGAGCCAGAGATTGGGATAGAGTTTGTTTTCCTTTTGTTCCCTGATATTGCCGTCGTCGAGAAAGAGATCGGAAAACTCGTTGTGCGTACGCAGTTTTTCGTTTTGGAAATCGCCCAGAACGGTAAGTTGCAGCTTGTCGGCAAGCTTCATGCGGTTGGAGAAGGTAAAACCGTTGCGGTTGTTGGTGGCATAAAGTGCCTGCCCCTGTTTGGTGGTGAAGCGGTTGTTGATGTTGGGCAGGCCGTCTTTGGGAAGGGGGCGGGCTCCGCCGCTGCCGCCGTATTTCCAGTAATAGTATTTCTCATTCCATTTTTCATCCGTCCACGCCACATCGCCGGGTACGCCGCCGGCAGAGTTGGTTTTCGAGCGGGTGCGCGTCGTCCAAATAGAAGCCTGCAAATCGATCCAGCGGCTGTTTTCCGGTTTCCATGTGTAGTCGAGGTTGTAGGCACGCTGCTTCACCCACGCCTGCGGCCATTCGGCGATTTTGTTCATTGCGGAATAATTGTTGCCCTGAAAGCCCATACCGCTGAATATGCGCGAGGGCATGATTTCGCCGAAGGTGGAATCGGTATGGCGGATGCCGAGTTTCAGACTTTGGTTGTCCGGCAGGCGGTAGGTGAATTTGCCCAGCCACGATTTGGTTTCCAACGAAGAATTGGCCACTTCGCCGCCCGGATTGTAGAACACGCCCATAATGGGCACGCTGGGTTTGAGCAGGCTGCCGCCCCATTGCTCAATCAGCCGTTTGATATTTTCTTCACTGTTGTTTTGGAAGTAGCCGTAACGTTCGCCGCCTTTTTTGCCCGAGAAATAATTGCCCTTTTTGCGGTAGGCATAGGCAATCATGGCATCGAAATTATCTTGTTTGGTGGCGGCGGCAATGCGGTAGGCGGTGTCTTTAAAGAATTTGTGTTTGCTGCCGAAACGGGGATCGAGGCGGTCGCTGTCGTCTAAAAACAAACGCCACATTCCCAATGCCGAATATTCGGGATTGGGCAGAGTGCGGTAATCGACATTGACGGCATATTTCGCACTGCGTGGGGAAATCGAGTTGTCGCTTGTTTCCATCTTGACCTCAAAGCCGTATTTCTGCCCCTCGGGCACGATGTCGTCGGCGTCTATGGTTTTAAGGGCAACCGAGCCGCCGATGCCGCTTTTCACTTCGCGGTTGAACGAGGGGCCTTTTTCGACATAAACGCTGCTGACGATATTGGGGTCGACGTAGTTGCGGTTGCTCGCGCCCGCCATGCCGCGCCAGACGGTAATCGCCTGCTCGGTGCCGTCGATGGTGACGGGAATGCGCCCCTGTCCCTGCACGCCGCGTACGTTGGGATCAAGCGCGCCGCTGTTGCGGGCGTCGCCGCTGTACACGCCGACCATGCCGCTAAAGAGGTCGGAGACGGTGTTGCCTTTGAAGGTTTCGACTTCTTCTTTGCCTTTGTAGAGGTTCACCACTTCGCGCGTGTAAACGCGGTCGCGGCCGGTTTGGTGTTTGTTTTTGTTGCCTTTGACGATAACGGTTTCGAGAGCGGAGGATTCTGCGGCGTCGGCGGCGGTGTTGTCGGCGAAGGCGGCAGGCGTGCCAAGTACGGCGATGCAGGCGGCGAGGGTTTTGAGACGGGTTTTATTCATGGCGGAAGTCCTTGCAGAATGATTCTGAAATTATGCAAATCAGTTTGATTTTTGTTTGAAGATTAGGATTATACATAATTTAACGCAGTGCAACAGAACAAAACGGTTTCGATAAAGCACGCGCGGCTGTTTGGCGCTTTTTGATGCGGGGAAGCCGTCTGAAAAAACACGGAAGGAAGACGGACAGATGTATTTACAAGTGTATGAGAGGCCGTCTGAAATATTGGTTTTCAGACGGCCTCTCTACGCCTTGCGCACCGCAGGCAGGGAAACCTGTTCGGCAGAACGGAAAGCGGGACGGGTTTGCCCGTCTCTCCGTCAAATCAGGTAAAGGAGGGAAGCGCAAAGGCCGTCTGAAAAGTCGGCGCGGGCGGTTTCCGTTACAATGCGGCCTTTTATTTTGCGGAGTTTAGCGATGGAACAATGCCCTATCTGCACGGCCGAAAACGAAGACGTGCTGTGGCAAAACGACAGGCTGCGGGTGATTGCGGTGCACGGCGAGGCCAATGCGCCGGCGTTCTGCCGCGTGATTTGGCACGATCATGTGGCGGAGATGACCGACCTTGCACCCGCCGAACGCAACGAACTGATGGCGGCCGTGTACCGCGTGGAAGCGGCGATGCGCGAGGTGTTCCGCCCGGCGAAAATCAATTTGGCGAGCCTGGGCAATGTCGTGCCACACCTGCATTGGCATGTGATTGCGCGTTTTGCCGCCGATGCGAATTTTCCCGCGCCGGTTTGGGCGGCGGCGCAGCGCGAAAGCGCCGTTGTGCTGCCCGAAGACTGGCCGCGGCAGGTGCGCGAACGGCTGGCACGCATTGAGGCCGTCTGAAACGCCGCGCCGTTGTTTTGCAAATCCGTTTTTTTTTGATGCCGTCTGAAAGGATAGAAAAATGACTTGGCAGATTTCACGCCGCAGCCTACTGCGCGGTTCGGCCGCCGCAGCGGGCGCTGGCTTGTTGCAGGCCTGCGCGGGTACGCCTGCGGGGCAGAACGCCGCGCAAATGCGGCCGCAGCCGCAGCCCAAACCCCGACAACCGAAAACATCAGGAAACAATGTGTTACGCATTATCGCTTCTTCGGGTTTCGCGCCCGAGCCCGCCCGCGCACAGGCGGGCATCAACCTGCTGCAATATGCGGGTTTCGCCGTTACCAACCAAGAAGCAGCCTTCCGCCGCTTCCAACGCTTCGCGGGCAGCGACGCCGAACGCATCGCCGACGTGCAGGACGTGGCAACAGGCCGCGCGGCCACGCCCAAGGTACTGATGGGCATGCGCGGCGGCTACGGCGCGCACCGCCTGCTGCCGCATATCGACTTCGCCTCGCTGGGCGCGAGAATGCGCGAACACGGCACGCTGTTTTTCGGTTTCAGCGACGTTTGCGCCCTGCAACTGGCGCTGCTGGCGCAGGGCGGCTGGCTGAGCTTCGCCGGCCCGATGGTGTACAGCGAGTTCGGCAAACCCGTGCCGAGCAGCTACACAATGGATTCGTTTATCCGCTGCACCACCAACCCCGGCTACACCGTATCCGTGCCCGCCATGCAGCGGCACGACCTGCACATAGAAGGCATGCTCTGGGGCGGTAATCTCAGTGTTCTGTCCGCACTGGCCGGCAGCCCCTATATGCCCGACATCAAAGGCGGCATCCTGTTTATCGAAGACGTGGGCGAGCAGCCCTACCGCATCGAGCGGATGCTGCAAACCCTGCTGCTGGCGGGCGTTTTGCAAAAACAGCAGGCCGTTGTATTGGGCGATTTCCGCATGGGCTCCATCCGCGACGTGTACGATAGCAGCTACGATTTGAGCGCCGTCACCGCCGCCGTTTCCCGCGCCGCGAAAATCCCCGTGCTCACCGGTTTTCCCTTCGGCCACATCGCCGACAAAACCACCTTCCCGCTCGGCGCGCACGCCCAAATCCGCAGCGACGGCAACGGCGGCTACACCGTCGCCTTCTCCGGCTACCCCACGCTGGACAAAAACAGCCTCAGCCTCGACAACCTGATGCCGCAAACCGCTTTTGATACCGGTATCACACAAAGCGTTATCGAAGAAAAAGCCGATTCGGAATAGCCTGAGGGCATTGTCCGAACGCCAAAGCGGCAGGGAAAACCCTGCCGCTTTTTTAAGGCCGTCTGAAAACAGCCTGTACCGTTTTTCGTCTTCCCGAACAAATCGCCGCAGCAGCGCAAAGTTTCCGCTATACTGCCACCGTTTCCAACAAAACGGGATAACTCAATGAAACAAATTGCCTTTTTACTCGCCACCACCGCCGCACTCTCCGCCTGCTCGGGCACAAACGGCACATCCCTCAGCCTCGGCATCGGCGGCTTCGGCCGCCACCTCGGCCTCGGCACATCGGTAAACATCCCCATCGGCGGCAAAACCGCCCTGCCCTACGCGGCCGATGCGGGAGAAAAAACCGTCGCCCACTTCTCCGCCGACGGCAAACCCGCCGACAGCCCAGTCAAAGGCGGCTACTACCGCCGGCTGATCGGCAAACGCGGCAGCGTCTATCTGGTGCAGGATTTTTACGCCGAAGACCAAAAACGCACCGACCCGATGGAACTCCCCCGCAGCGCCCTGTTTGACGCCGACGCCCATCCCGACAACGGCAGCCGCGCCGTCTATGCCCGCAGCGGCGAACTGCTGAACCAACAGGTTTACCGCAACAGCAAAGCCGTCGAAACAAAATAAGCCGCCGCATCTGCGGCAGACGCAAAACAGCCCGACTGAAAAGTCGGGCTGTTTTAATTTGGTGCCGGCGGCAGGATTCGAACTCGCGACCCCCTGATTACAAGTCAGGTGCTCTACCAACTGAGCTACACCGGCTGAAAGAAGCGTGCATTATCCGGCATCGGCCGCCCGCAGGCAAGCGTTTTCACGCAGGAAAAACGGGGTTTCATATCATCGCAATGTTTTTTCTATTAAAAAACCCGCTCCCGAAGCGCAGCGGCCACAGAGCGGCACGGCATTCGTCCGACAGGCACAAAGGCCGTCTGAAAAAAGCGGCAGCAGGCGGAGGAAATACCGCCGCACACCGTTTCAGACGGCCTTAGGAGTTGTTGGCAATCAGCCTTGCGGTGGACAAATCCGCGATAAAACAAGGCTTCGCCGAGTTGCCCACAAAAGCTGTGGGTAACTTTGTGGGTATTTTGTGGGCGGAAGCGGTTTTTGCCGTCGAATCGGGATTTTCCCTTAAACTGCATAAAAAATAGTCAATTATAAAATTTGTTTAAAATCAACTGATTAAATTATTCAAAGGCTTGTCAAGAGCGGAATTTAAAATTTCTTTACAGCCTGTCCCTTTTCAGACGGCCGTGTGGATAAACGGCGCTTTGCCCGCCTTTTCGGGCTTGACAAAACGGCGGATCGGCGTAAAACCCGCATCCGATTTGGATTTTACGGATACCGCCATGCCCTACCCTGCCGCCAGCTGCCATATTTTCTGCACCGTTATTGACAATTTCGGCGACATCGGCGTCAGCCTGCGGCTGGCGCGCATTCTGCAAAACGAACTATGCTGGCGCGTGACGCTGTGGACGGACGACGAAGCCGCGCTGCGCGCCCTATGCCCCGACCTGCCCGCGCTGCCCTGCGTTTACCGGGGAATGGAAATGCGTTTGTGGCGCGAAGGAGAAGATTTGCCGCAATGGCAGGGCGCGGACGTGGTAATCGAAACCTTCGGCTGCGAGCTGCCCGGGCGCGTCAGACAGGGCATACGGGCGCGTAAATCGTTGTGGCTGAACTGGGAATACCTGAGCGCGGAGGAATGGGCGGCGGCAATGCACGGCAAGCCCTCGCCGCAGGCCGACGGCACGGAAAAATTCTTCTGGCTGATGGGTTTCGACGAACGCAGCGGCGGCCTGCTGCGCGAACAGGACTACGCCGCCCCCGACGCGGCCGCCCTCGCCGCGTTCAGACGCTCTCTCGGTCTGACACCGAAAACCGCGCCCGAGTGGCTGCTGTTCGGCTACCACAGCCCCATTTGGGCAGACTGGCTGCATATGTGGCAGGCGGCGGGCGAACCAATCACCTTGCTGCTGGCGGGCACGCAGATTATCGACAGCCTGAAAGAAGCGGGCGCCCTGCCGCGCGACAGCCTGCCGCATGCAGGCAGCGTTTTTCAGACGGCCTGCGTTACGCTGGTGCGCCTGCCCTTCGTGCCGCAGGACGATTTCGACACGCTGCTGCACCTTGCAGACGGCCTGATCGTGCGCGGCGAAGACAGCTTCGTGCGCGCGCAGCTGTCGGGCAACCCGTTTTTCTGGCACATCTACCCGCAGGACGAAATGGCGCATTTGGACAAACTCGACGCCTTCTGGCGCCTGCCCTACCCGCTATTCCCCGCAGACACCGCCGCCGCCCACCGCGCCCTGTCGGACGAATTGAACGGCAGAGGCCGTCTGAACGACACCGAACGGCTGGCGCACTGGCGGCTTTTGGCCGGGCGCGACAGCGGCTGGACGCAGGCCGCCGAAGTCTGGCGGCAACGCCTGTTTGCCCAAGAAACAGCAGCGGAAAAACTGGCAAACTTCGTCAAACACCGCTAAAATGCGCCGCTTTGATTTTTAAACCTTTACAGAATTGGAAACAGCATGAAAACCGCACAAGAACTGCGCGCAGGCAACGTATTTATGGTCGGCAACGACCCGATGGTGGTACAGAAAACCGAATACATCAAAGGCGGCCGCTCCTCCGCCAAAGTGAGCATGAAGCTGAAAAACCTGCTCACCGGCGCGGCTTCCGAAACCATTTACAAAGCCGACGACAAATTCGACGTGGTCGTCCTCGCCCGCAAAAACTGCACTTACAGCTACTTCGCCGACCCGATGTATGTGTTTATGGACGACGAGTTCAACCAATACGAAATCGAAGCCGAAAACATCGGCGACGCGCTGAAATTCATCGTCGACGGCATGGAAGACGTGTGCGAAGTGACCTTCTACGAAGGCAACCCGATTTCCGTCGAGCTGCCCACCATCATCGTGCGCGAAGTGGAATACACCGAGCCTGCGGTCAAAGGCGACACTTCGGGCAAAGTGATGAAAACCGCACGTCTCGTCGGCGGCACCGAAATCCAGGTGATGTCCTACATCGAAAACGGCGACAAAGTGGAAATCGACACCCGCACCGGCGAATTCCGCAAACGCGCCTAAGCCGCTAGGCAAAACATTAAAAGGCCGTCTGAAAGTGTTTCAGACGGCCCTTCCCTTTTTCAGACGGCCTCCCGACTGCACGCCTGCGGCTGCGCCGCTGCGTCTTCCGAATGCCGTCCGACGCTGCTGCCACGGAGCGGATATTTTGGTTTGCTCCAAACAAACTGCAAAAGGCCGTCTGAAAACGTTTCAGACGGCCTTTTGTTTTGGTTAGGCACTTTCGGCAGGCAGGTTTTCCAGTGCCTGGTAAAAGCGTCCGATGCCTTCTTGGTCGGTGTGCGGCGAGGCGTAGCACGGCATGGCTAGGATGCGCCGGCGGTTTTCTTCCAGGCCGATTTGTCTCCGACAGCAATAAAGCATAAAGCCGTCTGAAAACCGTCTTGACTATTGTCAAGCTGCGTTTTCAGACGGCCTTATTCCTCCCCGTCCGCTTCGCCGCTGTCGGGCACGGGTTTGAACAGGCGGGCGGCCAGCAGGCCGAGTTCGTAGAGCAGCACCATGGGCCCGGCCATCAGCACCTGCGACAGGACGTCGGGCGGGGTAATGACGGCGGCGACGGCAAAGGCGCCGACGATAACGTAGGGCCGCGCGCCGCGCATTTGTTCCAGCGACACCACGCCCATGCGGTGCAGCAGGACGACGACGATGGGCACTTCAAAGGTTGCGCCGAAAGCGACGAACATGCCGAGCACGAAAGACAGGTATTTGTCGATGTCGGTGGCCATGCTCACGCCCTGCGGCGTGACGCCGGCAAGGAATTTGAACACGATGGGGAAAACGGCGAAATAGGCGAAGGCCATGCCGCAGGCGAAAAGGATGAGGCTGGAGAGCACCAGCGGCAGAATCAGGCGTTTTTCGCTGCGGTAGAGGGCGGGGGCGACAAACGCCCAGATTTGGTAGAGCGTGTGCGGCAGGGTGGCGAGGAAAGCGGTCATCAGCGCCACTTTCACCGGCACGAAAAACGGTGCGATCACGTCGGTGGCAATCATCTGCGAGCCCTGCGGCAGGGTGGCCATCAACGGTTGGGCGACGAAGGTGTAAAGCTGCTGGGCGAAGGGCACGGCGGCGAAGAAGGCGGCCAGGAGTGCCAGCATGATCCACATCAGGCGGCGGCGCAGCTCGATCAGGTGTTCCATCAGGGTTTGCGTCTGCGCGCTCATTGTCCTGCTCCTTTCAGACGGCCTCTTTGGCGGCGCACGCGCAACTGCGGCTGCGGGCGGTGGCGCGGGCGCAGGTCGCGGCGGCGGTTCATCGCCTGGCGGCGCAGGGTCACCATATGCACGGGCGCGGCGCAGTCGTAAAAAGCGCCGCCCGCATCAAGCGGACGGCCGTTGCCGTCGAGGCCGAAATCGGCGGGGGTACGCTGCGGCGGCAGACGCTCCCAAGCGGGCAGATCTTCGTCCGCTTCGGGGTTTTCAGACGGCCTGTCGCCGTATTGCGGGCTTTGCAGGCCGTCGCGCACTTCGCGCACCGCCGAGGCAAAATCCTCTTTCACTTCGGCCAGCTCGGCCTGTTCGATTTGGCGGTTGATTTCGCCCTTCATGTCGGCGGCGAAGCGTTGTAGCCTGCCCAGCCAGCGTCCGGCGGTGCGCGCCGCTTTCGGCAGACGTTCGGGCCCGAGGACGACGAGGGCGACGATGCCGGTGAGCAGCAGTTCGCTGAAACCGAGATCGAACATGGTTTAGGCGGATTTGTCGTTGTCGGCGGCGGACTTGGCGGCGGCTTCGTCCTTGCTTTCGCCGTCGGTGCCTTCGTTCAGTCCTTTTTTGAAGTCGTGCACCGCGCCGCCGAGGTCTTTGCCGACGTTGCGCAGTTTTTTCGTACCGAACACCAGCACGACGATGAGTAACAACAAGAGCCAGTGGCTGAGGCTGCTGAATCCGGGCATAAGTTTTTCCTTTTATATAACGTTTGGTTGGGGCTGTTCAGACGGCCTGTGCGGGCGTGCCCATGATATGGATGTGCAGGTGGAACACTTCCTGGCCGCCGCCGCGTCCGGTGTTGATCTGCGTTTTGAAGCCGTTGGAGAGGCCGTGTTCGGCGGCGATTTGCTGCACTTTCAGCATCATTCTGCCCAACAGGGCTTCGTGGCGGCTTTCGGCGTGTGCCAGCGAGTCGAAATGCTCTTTGGGAATCAGCAGCAGGTGCACGGGCGCGGCGGGGCGGATGTCTTTGAAACACAGGGTTTCTTCGTCTTCGTATACCACGGCGGCGGGGATTTGTTTGTCGGCGATTTTGCAGAAAATGCAGTCGGTCATATCGTTCTCCTGTCGGCAGGCGTTTTCAGACGGCCTGATGCCTGCGGCAAAGCGCGGATTGTAATACAAACGACAAAGGCCGTTGCGTCTAAATTAAGGATGAGGCCGTCTGAAACGGGCTTTCAGACGGCCTTTCGTACGGCGGGGCAAGCGGTTGGCCGCCAGATGCGGATGCGGCGGAGGCCGTCTGAAAAACAGCCCGTACCCCTTCGGGGCATAAACGCGGGAATGACGTTCCGAAACAGGCTTTCAGACGGCCTCATGCGTTCAGCTCGAACAGGACAGGACGGGCGGCGGGCTGCCTGCGGGCGGGGCTTCGGCGAAGTCGGCAAATTCGGGCTGTTCGTCGTAAGGATTGGCCAGACAGCGGCGCAGGCGTTCGATGGGGGCGAAGTCGCCCGCTTCTGCCGCCTCGACGGCCTGTTGCGCCAAATGGTTGCGCAGGATGTAGAGCGGGTTGGCGCGGTTCATGCGCACGGCGCGTTCGTCGCGGCGACTGTTTTCCGCACGCAGGCGCTGGCGGTAGCGGCCGATCCACAGGGCAAGGTCGGGCGGCAGGCTGCCGCCGCATAGGCTCAGCAGCTCTGCGGGCACGGGGTCGGCGTGTGCTTCGGTCAGCAGGGACAGGCGGCGGAAGAAGAGTGTGAAATCTATGCCTTTGCCGTGCAGGGCGGCGAAGAGGTCTTCGGCCAAGGCGGCATCGCCTGCGTGTTCGGTTTGCAGGCCGAGTTTGCGCCGCATTACGGCGAGATAGGCCGTCTGAAAGTGCTGCGGCCATTGCTGCGCCAGGGCATCGGCTTCGTTTTCGCTGCCTGCGAGCAGCGGGGCGAAGCAGGCGGCCAAGGCGGCAACGTTCCAGTGAGCGGCGTAGGGCTGGGCGTGGTAGGCGTAGCGTCCGGCTTTGTCGGAGCGGTTGGCGACGTGGCGGCGGTCGTAGGCGTCGAGGAAGGCGAAGGGGCCGTAGTCGATGGTGAGGCCGAGGGCGGACATATTGTCGGTGTTCATCACGCCGTGGCAGAAGCCGACGCCCTGCCAGGCGGCGATAAGGCCGGCGGTGCGGCGGATAACGGCGTCGAGCAGGGCGGCGTAGGGGCTCGCGGCGGCGGCGCAGTCGGGGTAGTGGCGGCGGATGAGGTAGTCGGCGAGTTGTTGCAGTCCTTCGCTGCGGCCGGTGTAAAACAGGTATTCGAAATGGCCGAAGCGCAGAAAGTCGGGGGCGAGGCGGGTGAGGACGGCGGCGTTTTCCTGCTGTTCGCGGTAGACGGGGTCGGCGCTGGCGCACAGGGCGAGGGCGCGGGTGGTGGGGATGCCGAGGCCGTGCATGGCTTCGGAGCACAGGTATTCGCGCACGCTCGAGCGCAACACGGCGCGGCCGTCGGCAAAGCGGGAATACGGGGTTTTGCCCGCGCCTTTGAGCTGCCACTGCCAGAGGCGGCCGTGGCGGTCGGTGGCTTCGCCGATCAGCAGGGCGCGGCCGTCGCCGAGTTTGGAGGTGTAGACGCCGAACTGGTGGCCTGCGTAGGCGGTGGCGACGGGCGGCGGGGCATAGCCGTCGGCGCTACCCGACAGGTAGGCGAGGTTGGCGGCTGTCTGAAAACCCTGCGCCGTCAGGCCGAAATCGGCCAGCAGGTCGGGATTGGCGGCCACCCAATAGGGCTCGTTCAACGGCTCGGGACGCACGGCGGCATACATCACGTCGGGCAGTTCGGCCAGCGGCAGGGGGCGCAGCGGCAGGGTGTGGGACATGGGTTTTCCTTTTGGCGGGGAGGTTGAGGCCGTCTGAAAAGGCTGCGGTGGTGCTTTCAGACGGCCTCCATTCAGGCAAACAACACAGCAATACCGCCCGCAATCAGCGCAAGCTGCACCGCGCCTTTGAGCAGAGCCGTGCGGCTGACGAAGTTATAGTGAAACAAAATAGGAAAGATACAAGGCAGCAAGCCGAAGACAGTATGAGTAATACGGCAAGGCGCAGCAACGCCGTAGATTTTCTATTTTGTTTCACTTATAGATAAACAGCGTGCCCGTCAGCGCCAACATCAGAATAATCTGCCAACCCTGCCAACGGTTCAGATGCTGCGCTTCGCTGAAACAGGTATGCAGGTGCAGCATGAAAACGGTGCAGACCAGCAAAATGAGACCATTTTGTTTTTCTTTCTGTTGTTTAAAGGATTCCGTGTGCAGCCTTTAAGGCCGTCTGAAAACAGAAAAAGGGATTTCAGACGGCCTCAAAGCCCAGTGGCTTTTAAAACAAATGCCCCAGCTTCTCGGCCTTGGTTTGCAGATAACGCTCGTTTTCCGCATTTTCGCCCACATGCAGCGGCACGCGTTCGGCAACGTCGATGCCCGCTTCGCGCAGCGTACTCACCTTGTCGGGATTATTGGTTAAAAGGCGCACACCCTTGATGCCCAGATGGGCGAAAATCTGTTGGGCGAGACGGAAATCGCGGGCGTCGACGGGCAGGCCGAGGGCAAGGTTGGCCTCCACCGTGTCCATGCCCTGATCCTGCAAACGGTAGGCGCGGATTTTGTTGATCAGGCCGATGCCGCGCCCTTCCTGCCGCAGGTAGGCGATGCAGCCGCGCCCTTCACGCTGCACGGCCTGCATGGCCGCCTGCAGCTGCGGCCCGCAGTCGCATTTGCGCGAAAACAGCGCGTCGCCAGTCAGGCATTCGGAGTGCACGCGCGCCAGAACGGGCAGGCCGTCTGAAACGTCGCCCATCGTCAGCGCCACATGTTCTTGGCCGTTTTCATCTTCAAAACCGTGCATGGTGAACACGCCCCACTCCGTCGGCAGGCGGCACGAGGCGACAAATGCCAGCTTAGCCATGGCCGTCCTCCTGTGCTTCGTCTTCGCCCGCCAGCCGCCGCAAAGGTTCGGCCAGCGCCAGCGCCAGGCCGACCCATGCCGTTTGCGCCGCCGCGTCGAAAGCGTTTTTCTCCGCCGCTTCGACATAAACCACGCCCAAAACCATGCCGTTTTCCAGCGTGACGGGCAACGCCATCTGGCTGCCCGAACCGGCATGCGCCGCGCCGCGCAGCTCGTCAAATTCCAGCCATCGCGCCACGTCGTCGGCCAGATTCAGCCAGCCGCTCTGCGCCGAACGGCTCGCCAGATGCCGCCAGCCGGTTTCCTCGTCCAGCAGCAGCAGCCCTTCCGCCGCCTCGCCGCGTTGCGCCAAACCCAGCAGCACGCCCGCTTCCCGCAGCCGCAGATACACCGCCGCCGAACGCGCGCCCGAGCGCTCCCAAGCGGAATCGAGCGCCATAAACACCTGTTTCAACAGTTTTTCCGTCTCTTCATCCTGCGGCAGATAGTCCGACGGCACCACACCGCCGACACCGCCCCACAACACGGAGCGGTCGATCTCCGCCTGCCCCATTGCCACCACCGCCTGCGCCGCCAGATGCGCCATATGCACCTCGTCAGCAGAAAGCCGCAAACCCTGCGTTTGCAGGTAATCCCGAACCAATGTGTCCGACATCGTCCGACCTTTCTCGTCAATCAACATCATATAAAAAGTAAAAAGGCCGTCTGAAACCGTTCAGACGGCCTGTAGCGAATGCCCGCCAATATAATCCGTTTTGCCGTATTTTCAAGCCGCCGCCCGCTATGGCCGCGATTGCCGCCCTTGCAAAAAACCGCTGTTTCCGTATAATCCGCGCTTTCGTTCCGCGCGGACGTGGCGAAATTGGTAGACGCACCAGATTTAGGTTCTGGCGCCGAGAGGTGTGAGAGTTCGAGTCTCTCCGTCCGCACCAACATACAAAAACAGCCCAACTTTTCGGGCTGTTTTTTTACGTCTAATACCGTCTAACGCCGTAAACCAAACGCCCGATAATCAGCGTTCGAACGGGCTAACTGTTTGCCGCGCCGCGCCGGTTTTGGAAACCCGGCAGCTGCCAATGGAAGCGGTAGGCCGTCAGCCGCAGCAGGCAGCCGCCGATAAAAAGCGCGTTGATCGTCAATACGTTAATCCAGCCTGCTTTGGAAAGCAGATACACCAGTATGCCGATAACGATGGCAACGCTGCCGTAAAGGTCAGAGCGCAGAATCATCGGCACTTTGTTCACCAGAATATCGCGCGCGATGCCGCCGCCGACGGCGGTAACGAACGCCAATACCACCACGCCGAACAGGTTCAAATGCAGCGCCACGCCGACCTGTGCGCCGGTAATGCTGAACGCGGCCAAACCGATGGCATCGGCCACGATAAACGCAGCGGTCAATACGGCGCGTTGGCGGCGCTCAATATGAAACAGCCAGGCAGCAGCCAGCGTGGCAAACACCACAATCAGCGCGTCGGTGCGCAAAAACACCTGCGGAATATGGCCGACCAGCGCGTCGCGCATCATGCCGCCGCCCACGGCGGTCAAGAGCGCGGTAATCACAACGCCGAGTACGTCGAGCCGCTTGCCGTAGCCGACGAGGTAGCCCGAAATGGCAAAAGCGGCGGTGCCGGTGATATTGATAAGGTCGGTAGGGGTCATGGTTTTGTGTGTGCGGGACGGGTTAGGGATGGACGGGAGGCCGTCTGAAAGGCACTCGGCATCTTTCAGACGGCCTTTGTTTTCAGACGGCCTTTTCGTCGGCCTGATTGTTTTGAGGCCGTCTGAAAAACGCCTGTATTTCGGTCTCAATTTGATCGAGCATTTGATAGCGTTTGCGGTACATCGAACGTTTTTTGCTGTCGATTTCGTCCATTTCTTTGCGCTGCGGCGCGGCGGGCAGGTGCCAGTAGCCGTCGCCGCCCAATATTGCGCCGCTTTCCTGCCAGAAGTGGTCGTAGTTCATTTTGACGCGTTTTTTCAGTTTCCAGCGCAGTTTGACTTGGTGGTCGTGGGCAATGCCCAAAGCAGGCAGGCCAAGTGCGGCGGCGAGGTATTGCAGGACGGAAGTTATGAGTCCCTGCGGGCGCAGGCCGTGCAGCTGCTTGGTGAGGCGGCGCACGGTGTCTTTGCCTTCTTCGCCCGCCGGCCCCTGCACCGACGCGGCCAGCAGCCCTTCGGGCAGCAGGGAAAACGTGGCGTTATAGAGGCGGCTGCCTGCGCCGTCGGTAAGCGTGACCGCCCAAAAACCTTCGTCGGCGCAGATGCCGTTGCGGTTGAGCACCAGCAAAAGGCCGTCTGAAATGCGGGCAAGCGGAACGGCGGTGGCGATATCGTCGAGCTTGTCCAGCATGGGTTTGGGAAACAGGCGGCAGGCGGCGGCGATGTCGTGCCGCATGGCCGCCAGCCGATCATCGGCACGAAAACGCTTGTCGATAAAGGCGTGCACCAGCGGGTAAGCGTCTTGCGGGCGCTTGGCAAACAATGCCTGATAGTCGGGACGGCTGTTGACAAAGGCTTCCAGCGCGCGGATTTGGCGGCGGTGCAGCAACACGCGCAGGGCAAATTTCAAATGCTGGTCGCGAAACTTGGGCGCGAAGTTGTACACGGCGCGGTAGTCGGGGAAGGTGAAAACTTTGGACATGGTGGGATTGGGGATTATGGGAGGCCGTCTGAAAGTTTCAGACGGCCTTCGGGTTATGGTTATTCGTGGGGAAGACCCAGCCATTTGAGGGGAATCTCGTTAAACAGATAATGGCAGTTCATGCTGTGGATATAGTCAAGTGTATCTTTATATTTTTCTTGTTTGAACCAATCGCTCAATACATAAACATACTCAACTCTCCAGCCTAAACCATGTACTAATTTGGTATATTGCTTCCTTTTGAAATCACAAGTCTGTAATTTTTCGTCAACAGAACCTTCTACTTGTTGGAACTTGATTTCAATAATAAATAGCGTATCACGCACAATAACAAACAGCGCATTGTCAGGCTCTAGGCGTTTGGATAAATGCTTTTGCCAATCGATGTTATATGGCTCTTGTTCCAAGAAACGATACAGCTCCCTTTTCTTAAAACAGTAAGCGAGCTTTTCATTATTAAACCAGATTTCGTATCCGGTTTTATTTTTGGACTCCTTTAGAGAGTAGCCGTCAATTTGTTCAAACAGTCTTTTGATGTCCGTACGTTGTTCAAAATGCAAACCTGTCGTGGTATTGCCGCCACCTTTGCCACCTTTAATCATTTTCTAACCTCTTCTTAGCCAATTCAAAAAACGCTTCTTCTTTCTCACACCCGCAAAACCTGCGCCCGTGTTTCAATGCCGCAACGCCTGTCGTGCCGCTGCCTGCAAACGGGTCAAATATCAAATCGCCGATGTTTGAGGCAGCCTGAATGCAGCGTTCGAGCAGGGCAAGCGGTTTTTGTGTCGGGTGTTTGCCGTGTGCCTTCTCCGCCTTGTTCGGTGGGGCTATTTGCCAAACCGATTTCATTTGTTTGCCGCCGTTTTGCGTTTTCATGGTTTCGTAATGAAAGGTGTGCTTTGCTTTTTTGCTTTTCTTTGCCCACAACAGCGTTTCGGTGGAATGGGTGAAAAAACGGCAGGACAGGTTCGGCGGCGGGTTGGGCTTTTCCCATGTGATGTTGTTCAAAATATGGTAGCCGATGCTCTGCATCAGGTAGCCGATCAGGTAAATGTTGTGCTGCGTGCCGCATACCCAGATTGTGCCGTCTGGATTAAGCAGGGCGTAGCACAACCTGAGCCATTGTTCGTAAAACTCCATATCGGCGGCCATGCCCTGCGATTTGTCCCAGCCGCCTTTGTTTACGGAAACCATCTGCCCGTTTTGGCAGGTAAAGCCGTTGTTGGAAAGGAAATACGGCGGGTCGGCGAAAATCATGTCAAAGCAACCGTTTGGGTGCTTGTCTAAAATTTTGCGCATCACGGTTAACGCGTCTTCGTGATACAGAACAAGGCCGTCTGAAACGTGTTTTTTCAGGCTGCTTTGATAGGGCGCGGCGGCTTCGGCCAACAGGTTTTTATTCATAAACGGCCAAAATCTCGCCGACTTTCTGCCTGCTGCTGCCTTTGGCGGCGATGTTGCGTTGCACTTCGATGGTTTCCAAGCGGGCGTTGCGGTAAAGCTCGCGGGTAAACGGCGTATCGTGATTAGAAATCAGCACGCCTTGCGATTGTTTGGCTGCGCGTTCGGCGGCGGTGGCAAGGCGGCGTTGGTCGTCGGCGTTGAAACCGTTTTGCACGTAGGCGGTAAACGAAGCGGTTTCGCTTAACGGCACATAGGGCGGATCGCAGTAAATAAGGTCGTCTGAACCTGCCGACGCCAAGGCCGTCTGAAAATCTCCGCACACCAATTCAATGCGGTCGGCCTTTTGCAAAAATCCTTGCATTTCTGCTTCAGGAAAATAGGGAGCTTTGTATTTGCCAAAGGGTACGTTAAATCCGCCTTTGCTGTTGTAGCGGCACAGGCCGTTAAAGGCGTGGCGGTTGAGATAGACAAACAGCGCGGCGCGTTCGGTTCTGTCGCGGCTTTGGTTGAATTGTTCGCGCAATTGGTAATAACGGCTACTTTCGTTGTTTTCTGTGGTGAAAAACGAGCGGGCGTAGCCGATAAATTCCTGCTTTTGCTCTTTTAAGGTTTGAAACAGGCCGATAAGGTCGGCGTTGGTATCGTTTAAAAGATAAGCGTCAAATTCTAAAACCAAAGAAACGGCGGCCGAGCCCGCAAACGGCTCTATCAGTCGTTTGCGGGTTCGGCTTGGCAGATGGGTTTCGATGAAACGGGCGAGCTTGTATTTGCTGCCCGCCCATTTGAGAAAGGGTTTGGACATTGGGTTTTCAGGCTGCCTTAAAGATGTCGGATACAAGTATCCGACCTACGCTCTAAGGCCGTCTGAAAGCCTGTCAGATACTTTTCAGACGGCCTTTTGCTTACGCTTTTACAGCTTCGGCGCTTTGCTGTGCCAGTCGCTTGCCAATTGGATTTGGTGGGCGGCGTTGAGCAGGCGGGCTTCGGAAAAGTGGTTACCAATAAGCTGTACGCCGATGGGCAGGCCGTTGCGGCAGAAGCCGGCGGGCAGGCTGAGGGCGGGCAGGCCGGCGAGGTTGACGGCGATGGTGTAGATGTCGGAAAGATAGGCTTTCAAGGGGTCGCCGCCGTGTTGGCCGATTTGCGGGGCGGAGCTGGGGGCGGTGGGGCCTAAGATAAGGTCGCATCCGGCAAAGGCCGTCTGAAAGTCGTTGGCGACGAGGCGGCGCAGTTTTTGCGCTTTGATGTAGTAGGCGTCGTAGTAGCCGTGGCTCAGTACATAAGTGCCGATCATGATGCGGCGTTTGACTTCGCTGCCGAAGCCTTCGGCGCGGGTGTTGGCGTACATTTCTTCGAGATTGGCAAACTCGGCTGCGCGGTGGCCGTAGCGCACGCCGTCGTAGCGCGACAGGTTGGTGCTGGCTTCGGCGGAGGCGAGGACGTAATAGGCGGGGATGGACAGGGCGGTTTGCGGCAGGGACACTTCTACCGTTTCCGCGCCCATGCCGCGCAGCAGGTCGATGGTGTTTTGCAGGGCGGTTTTGACGTCTGCTTCGCAGCCGTCGCCGAAGTATTCTTTGGGCAGGCCGATTTTCAGGCCTTTGAGCGGGCGGTTTAGGTCGCGGGTGTAGTCTTCTTTTTCGCGTTCGAGGCTGGTGGAGTCGCGCTCATCAAAGCCTGCCATGGCGTTGAGCAGGATGGCGCAGTCTTCGGCGGTTTGCGCCATCGGGCCGGCTTGGTCGAGGCTGGAGGCGTAGGCAATCATGCCGAAGCGGGAAACGGTGCCGTAGGTGGGTTTCAAGCCTGTAATACCGCAATGGGAGGCAGGCTGGCGGATGGAACCGCCGGTATCCGAACCGAGGCTGGCGGGGGCGAGGCGGGCGGCAATCACGGCTGCCGAGCCGCCGGACGAGCCGCCGGGCACATGGGCGGTATTCCACGGGTTTTTGGCCGCGCCGTAGTAGGAATTTTCGTTGGCCGAACCCATGGCAAATTCGTCCATATTGGTGCGGCCGAGCGTTACCATGCCTTGGTCGAGCAGGTTTTGTACGACGGTGGCGGTGTAGGGCGAGACGAAGTTGTCGAGCATTTTGCTGGCACAGGCGCTGCGCCAGCCGGTTTGGCAGAAGATGTCTTTATAGGCAACGGGCACGCCGGTGAGCGCGGTGGCTTCTCCGGCGGCAATGCGCGCATCGGCGGCGCGGGCTTCGGCGAGGGTTTTTTCTTCGTCAAGCGTGATGTAGCCGTTGATGGCGGCATTGCGCGCGGCGATGGCTTTGAGGTATTCGGTGGCCAGTTCGACGGCGGAGATTTGTTTGGACTGTAATAATTCGGAGGCTTGTTTGAGGGTGTAGGGGGTCATGTTTTTTCCGGGAAATGCGGTTCAGACGGCCTGCAATCTGTGTTGCTGAAAAACAATGGAAACAGGGTGCGCCAAGCGGATGTGATGTTTTCAGACGGCCTTCAAGTCAGGCATGAGGCCGTCTGAACGCTTATTCTTCGATAACCTGCGGCACGATGTAGAGACGGTTTCGCACCTCGGGCGCACAGGTTTGGTATTCGGCGGCGCGGTCGGTTTCGGTAACTTTGTCGTCGCGCAGGCGCAGGGCGAGATCGTGCGGGTGGGTCATGGGTTCGATGCCTTCGGTATCGACGGCCTGCATTTTTCCAACCAGATCGAAGATGCCGTTCAGATCGCCGAGCATCTGCTGTTTTTCGTTTTCGTCCAGACTCAGCCGCGACAGGCGGGCGATTTTCTCTACATCGGACAGGCTCAGGGACATGAAAATTTCCTTAAAGATAATTAGCAATATTGACAATTTAGGGTATCATAGCGCGCTTTCCGCCAAGCGGCGCGGATTATAACCGAAACGCGCTGCCGGAATAACTAATTTCCCCCGCTCAGACGGCCTCCCCGCAAGATGCTGTTTACAACCCGCTTCACAAACCAAATGTAAACAGCCGCCGGATTCAGGCCGTCTGAAAACGTATCGACACCCTCCGTTTACCATTGCAGGAATCCCTATGTTTCCCCGTTTCATCACCCGTTATTTCTCCAACGATCTGGCCATCGACCTGGGCACGGCCAACACGCTGATCTACACCAAAGGCAAAGGCATTGTTCTGGATGAGCCTTCCGTGGTGGCGATGCAGATCGATCCGAACACCGGCCGCAGCGCGGTACTGGCAGTCGGCACGGACGCGAAAAAAATGCTTGGCCGCACACCCGGCAGCATCCAAGCCATCCGTCCGATGAAAGACGGCGTGATCGCCGACTTTACCGTCACCGAAAAAATGCTCAAACACTTCATCAAAAAAGTTACGCACAGCCGCTTTGCCGCCACGCCGCGCATCGTTATCTGCGTGCCCTGCGGTTCGACCCAGGTGGAGCGCAAAGCCATCCGCGACTCGGCCGAAGCGGCGGGCGCATCGGCGGTTTATCTGATCGAAGAACCGATGGCCGCAGCCATCGGCGCCGGTCTGCCCATCGAAGAGCCGACCGGTTCGATGGTGGTGGACATCGGCGGCGGCACCACCGAAGTGGGCGTAATGTCACTCTCCGGCGTGGTGTACTCGCACTCGGTGCGCGTCGGCGGCGACGCTTTCGATGAAGCCATCATCAATTATGTGCGCCGCAACTACGGCATGTTAATCGGCGAGGCCACCGCCGAAAGCATCAAAAAAGACATCGGCACGGCCTTCCCCGGCATGGAAGTGAAAGAAATCGAAGTCAAAGGCCACAACGTCGCCGAAGGCATCCCCCGCTCTTTCACCATCTCCTCCAACGAAGTGCTCGAAGCGATTACCGAGCCGGTCAACCAAATCGTCCAATCGGTAAAAACCGCTTTGGAACAAACCCCGCCCGAGCTGGGTGCCGACATTGCCGAGCGCGGCCTGGTACTCACCGGCGGCGGCGCGCTGCTCAAAGGTTTGGACAGGCTGCTGGCCGAAGAGACCGGCCTGCCGGTGATGATTGCCGAAGACCCGCTCACCTGCGTCGCCCGCGGCACCGGCCGCGCCCTCGATCTGGTAGGCCGTCTGAATTCCATCTTCGTCGCCAATCCCTAAACCTCAACAGCGCCCGGTGCCATGTCCAAATCCCTGAGCTTCACACGCAACCGCAACCACCCCGTCAACCGGCTGGTTATCCTGTCGATTGCCAGCGTTGCGCTGATGGTTTTGGACAGCCGCTACGCCGCCGTGCAGCAGCTCAAATCCTATCTTTCCACCGCGCTCAAACCCTTGCAGTGGCTGGCCGACAAACCGGTCGAACTGTACGAATACGGCAGCACTTTCCTGCACTCGCAGCAGTCGCTGATTGCCGCCAACAGCCGCCTGCAAACGGAAAACATGCGCCTGGTCGCCCTGCTGCGGCAAAGCGGCGCCGAACGGCGCGAGCTGGCGGAGCTTAGACGGATCAACGGCCTGAAAAACGCCGCATTGGAAAACGGTACGGCGGCGGAAGTGGTGTCCAACGGCAAAAACCCGCTTGCCGACAAGCTGGTTATCAACAAAGGCAGCAGCGACGGTTTGCAGGCGGGCGATGCGGTGGTCGACCAAAACGGCCTGATCGGCCAGCTCACCGCCGTGCACCCGTTCGGTGCCGAACTGACCCTGCTCACCCACGCCCAATCGGTCGTTCCCGTCACAGTCGAGCGTACCGGCGTACGCAGCCTGGTCTACGGCGACGGCAACCGTGTTTCCCTGCGCTATTTTCCCGTTGACGCCGATTTGCAGGCGGGCGACCTTCTGGTCACCTCCGGCCTTGATTCCGTTTATCCGGCCGGCATTCCCGTAGCCAAAGTGGAAAGCGCCGAGCGCTCCTCAGGCACACCCTATTACCGCGCTGCGCTGTCCGTTCCCGCCGCCGTGCGCAGCAGCAAATACGTACTGGTTCTGCCGCAAACCGAGCCCCTGAGTGTTCAGACGGCCTCCGAAGCGGCGGCATCCGCCCCCCGCCCATGACCGATTTCGACGATTTCTACAACCGGATTCCCAAACGCCTGATCGGCGCGACCTTTGCCGTCTCGCTCTTGTTTGACCTGATTCCCTTTCCCGCACACCTCTCCTTCTGGCTGCCGGAAGCTACCGCCCTTACCCTGCTCTACTGGGCGCTCAACCGCCCGCAGTCCGTCGGCATCGTCACCGCCTTCGTCTGCGGCCTGCTGATCGACATCGGTATCGCTGCGCCACTCGGCCGCCACGCGCTGGCCTACATCCTGATGGTGTTCTTCATCCAGAAATACCAGCGCTTCATCGTCCTGCAAAGCTATGCCTTCCAGTCCGTCGCCGTGCTGCTGGCACTGGCGGGCAGCCACATCGTCCTCATCCTCCTGCATCTGATTGCCGACCACCGCCTCACCGGCCTACCCGGCCTGCTCGCCCCCGTCGTCGGCGCACTGGCCTGGCCGATGCTCAACAAACTGATGCTGGCACTTCTGCATTTCTCCCGCCGCCGATGAAGACCTTCCGCCCCTATCCCGCCGCCCGCAACGATGCCGCCGCCGTACAGCGCGACTTCCGCATCCGCCTGTTCGCCGCATTCGCCTTCATCGTGCTGCTTTTCGGCGCGCTGGCGGCGCGTTTTGCCTATCTGCAGGTGCAAAAACACGGCGAATTCACCGCCCAGGCCGCCTCCAACCGCATCTCCCTGATTCCCACCCCGCCGATACGCGGCGAAATCGTCGACGCCAACGGCGTGGTGCTGGCGCACAACTATCCCGCCTACTCGCTGGAAATTGTCCCCAACCGCATCGAAGGCAAACTCGACGACACCGTGGCCGTCTTAAAAACCATGGCCGACATCAGCGAAACCGACCTCAAACGCTTCAAAAAATTCCGCAGCGAATTCCGTTCCTACGAAAAAATCCCGCTGAAACTCAAACTCACCCCCGACGAAGCCTCGCGCATCGCCGCCCGCCTCTACAGCCTGCCGGGCGTCGAAATCAACGCCCGCACCTTCCGCGAATACCCCTACGGCGAACAGACCGCCCACTTTATCGGCTACATCGGCCGCATCAGCGACAAAGACCAAAGCCGTCTGAACGAAGAAAAACTCAGCTCCCTCTACCGCGGCAGCACCCATATCGGCAAATCCGGTCTGGAAAGCTACTACGAACGCCAGCTTCTCGGCATGCCCGGCTACCGCGAAGTGGAAAAAGACGCCTACGGCAACATCATCCGCACCATCAAAACCGTGCCGCCGCAAAACGGCCAGACGCTGAAACTAGCGATGGACATCCGCCTGCAGCAGGAAGCCGTGCGCCTGATGAGGGGCAAACGCGGCGCGATTGCCGCCATCGACCCGCAGACCGGCGGCGTGCTCGCCTTCGTCTCCAACCCCTCCTTCGATCCCAACCTATTTATCGACGGCATCGACAGCGACAACTGGAAAGCCCTCAACGAAAACTGGCAAAAACCCCTGATCAACCGCGTCACCCAGGGCCTCTACCCGCCCGGCTCCACCTTCAAACCCTTTATGGGCATGGCGCTTTTGGAAAGCGGCAAAATCGGCCAAAACACCGTCGTTCCCGCCCCCGGCTCGTGGAGCATACCCGGCACCAAACACCAGTTCCGCGACTCCGTACGCAGCGGCCACGGTTCAGCCAACCTGATGAAAGCGATACAGGTTTCCTCCGACACCTTCTTCTACCGCCTCGGCTTCGAGCTGGGCATCGAAAAAGCCCACCCCTACCTGTCCCAGTTCGGCCTCGGCCAACAGACCGGCATCGACCTGCCGCACGAATACAGAGGCGTGCTGCCCTCGCCGGAATGGAAAGAAAAACGCTTCGCCAAACTCCCCCCCGCGCGGCGCAAATGGAACGTCGCCGAAATGGTGCCCATCAGCATCGGCCAGGGCTACAACGCCTACACCCCCCTGCAAATGGCGCACGCTACCGCCACCCTTGCCAACAACGGCACGGTATACCGCCCCCACCTCGTCAAAGAACTGCTCGACCACAACAAACAGCAAATCACCCTCATCGACCCCAAACCCGTCCGCACCCTGCCCTTCAAACAGGCCCACTTCAACTACATCAAAGCCGCCATGGCCAAAGTGCTGCAACCGGGCGGCACCGCCCGCAAAGTCGGCGCGGGGCTCAAATACAGCATGGGCGGCAAAACCGGCACCGCCCAAGTCGTGCAGATCGCCCAAGGCAAATCCTACAACGCCGCCGCGCTGGCCGTACAACACCGCGACCACGCCTGGTTCATCGCCTTCGCCCCGCTGGACAAACCCAAAATCGCCATCGCCGTCATCCTCGAAAACGGCGGCTGGGGCGCGAATGCCGCCCCCCTCGCCCGCGCCCTGTCCGACTACTACCTGCTCACCCTCAAAGCGGGCGCCGACCGCGACATCCCCGTCGACAACAGCAGCCGCACCCTGGCCGACAACCCGCTCCTCACCGGCAGCGGCGCGGCCAAAAGGCCGTCTGAACACCCCGTTACCCGCGCCTTTCAGACGGCCTCACCGCCCGAACAAAGCGCGTCCGCCCCCCTTTCAGACGGCCTTCCCGCCTCCGCCCCGGAAACCGCGCCATGAACCAGAACCCGAACGAAAACATCCTGCAAAAAGCCAAACGCCTCATCTGGCAGCCCATCGACCCCTGGCTTTTTTACGCCATGCTCGTCATCTACATCATGAGCCTCTTCCTGCTCTACTCTGCCGACGGACAGGACGTCGGCCGCCTCGAAAGCAAAACCCTGCACACCGTCATCGGCTTCGCCCTCATCTGGCTCGTCGCCCGCACCAAACCGCAAACCCTCGCCAAATTCGCCCCGCCCGCCTACCTTCTCGGCGTGCTCATGCTTTTGGGCGTCCACTTCTTCGGCGTCACCGTCAACGGCTCGACCCGCTGGCTCAACCTCGGCATCCGCATCCAGCCCTCCGAAATCATGAAAATCGCCCTGCCCATGATGGTTGCCTGGTATCTGCAACGCAACGCCGGCAACCTGCGCTGGCACCACCACCTCACCGCCCTTATCATCGTCATCGTCCCCGTCTTCCTCATCTTGAAACAGCCCGACCTGGGCACCGCCACCCTCATCATGGCCTCCGGCGTCTTCGTCATCTTCTTCGCCGGCCTGCCGTGGAAAGTCATCCTCGCCGCCGGCATCGCCGCCGTCGCCGCCCTGCCCCTGATGTGGAACTACGTCATGCACGACTACCAGAAAACCCGCGTCCTCACCCTGCTCGACCCCACCAAAGACCCGCTGGGCGACGGCTACCACATCATCCAATCCATGATCGCCATCGGCTCGGGCGGCGTGTGGGGCAAAGGCTGGCTCAACGGCACGCAAACCCACCTCGACTACATCCCCGAATCCACCACCGACTTCATCTTCGCCGTATACGGCGAAGAATTCGGCCTTATCGGCAACCTCCTGCTCCTGGCCGTCTACCTCATCATCCTCGCCCGCGGCCTCTACATCGCCGCGCAAGCCCCCAACCTCTACAGCCGCACCCTCGCCGGCGCCCTCACCATGACCTTCTTCTGCTACGCCTTCGTCAACATGGGCATGGTCAGCGGTATCCTCCCCGTCGTCGGCGTCCCCCTCCCCCTCGTCAGCTACGGCGGCACCGCCACCCTCTCCATCATGACCATCCTCGCCCTCCTGATGGGCATCGCCAACCAGAAAAAAGACAAAAAGGCCGTCTGAAACCCTTTCAGACGGCCTCCGAAGCGGAAAACACAACCATGGACAGACAACGGCAGCAAGACGAAGAACACCAAGCCTACCTGCTGTGCCGCGGGCAAAACGCCGCGCAGCTTGCCGGCCTGATTGCCGACCCCGCCACCGGCCGTACCCTCCGCTACGCCGCCGCCCGCGCCCTGCAACACCTCCCCTACGCGCAAATCGAAGATACCGTATACCGGCTGCTGGACGGCCAATACGCCAAAACCAGAGCCGCCGCCGTTTTCGTCACCGGCCAAATGCAAACCGCCCTGACACCGGCGCAAACCGGCAAAATCGGCGGCACTCTCGCCGCCATCCTGCAAAGCGGCGAAAAAACCACCGTCAAAGCCGAAAGCCTGATTGCCCTGGCCCATCTGTTCGGAAGGCAGACCCTTGCTCCGTCCGACTACGCCCGCTTTGAAAACACCGTCCGCCCATACTTTGCCGCCCTCGCCGCCGCCCTTATTTTTGCTTTGATCTTTGTCTCCGCCTATCTGCCGAAGCGGCCGTACATCGAAAGTTTCCTGCTCAAACAACTGGCCGCAGGCACGCGCGGCAAGGCATCATGGGCATTGTTCGCCATTGCCGAACGCGGCTACCGCTCCGACGCAATCCGCGCCTGCCTGCACGAAAAACTGTCCGGCCTCGGCAAAAATTCTGATTTCCGCCACGAAATCCTCGACTATCTGGCGCAAAACGGTTAGCAAAACAAGCACTAACCGCGTTTTCAGACGGCCTCCGCCGACAGGCCGTCTGAAAACCCGTTTGGCGTTTTCGACACGGCTGCCGCCAAAACGCCGATTACCGACACAGCCGAAACCGTCCCTCCGAAAAAGGAAAAACCATCGTGAAACCCGCCCTTTCCGTCCTACTGTCCGCCCTCCTCTGCACCGCCTGCGCCACAAGCGGCAGGCCGTCTGAAAACGCCACCATAGAAGTCTACCGCTCCGACGAATCCCGCCAATGCCAAGGCGGCGGTATAGACACACGGCAAATGCGCCGCCTGCTCGAGGGCATCCCCGTATACGCCGAGCGCAAAGACCAAATGCAGGGCGTCGCCTTCCCCGCAGTCTGCGGCGGCGCAACCGGCAGCATCAACGTCTACACCATCCCCGCCGCCGAACGCGGCCGCGCCGAACAACTCGGCTTCACTGCCATGCCGCAGCGGGCGGATTGAAACGGCAGACCGCCCGCCCGCACCCGCCAAACGCAAAAAGGCCGTCTGAAAGCGCAGCTTCAACGCAGTTAAAAGGCTGCCTGAGCCCTTTTCAGACGGCCTCTTGCCCCCGCCTCCGCTATAATGCCGCCCGTTTTTTTTCACTGACCGAAGGCCGTCTGAAATGACCCAAAACGCAAACAACCTCTGCTGGATAGACATGGAAATGACCGGGCTGAACCCGGAAACCGACCGCATCATCGAAGTCGCCGTCATCATCACCGACAGCGATTTGAACGTCTTGGCACAATCCGAAGTCTACGCCGTCCACCAAAGCGACGAAATTCTCGACGCCATGGACGAATGGAACACCGCCACCCACGGCCGCACCGGCCTCACCGAGCGCGTGCGCCAGTCGCACCTCACCGAAGCCGAAGTCGAACAAAAGCTGCTCGGCTTCATCGCCGAGTGGATACCCGAAAAAGCCTCGCCCATGTGCGGCAATTCCGTCCACCAAGACCGCCGCTTCATGCAGAAATACATGCCGCGCCTCGAAGCCTGGTTCCACTACCGCAACCTCGACGTCTCTACCCTCAAAGAGCTGGCCAAACGCTGGCATCCCACCCTTGCCAAAGGCGTGGTCAAACGCGGCTCGCACAAAGCGTTGGACGACATTCTCGAAAGCATCGAAGAAATGCGCTACTACCGCGACCATTTCTTAAAACTGCCGACGCAGGATTGAGGCCGTCTGAAAGCGCAGCTTCAACGCAATAAAAAGGCCGTCTGAAAGCCCTGTTTCATGCTTTCAGACGGCCTTTTGCCGCCTTTTCTTATTACTTTATCATAATTATTTTGGGGGTATGAAACGTAAACGGCGCGCAGTGTAACCCAAACGGGTAAACGACGAAACGGGAGGCCGTCTGCCGCTGAGGCCGTCTGAAAACCCCCCGCGTGCTTTTTCAGACGGCCTCAGCCCGCCCCGCCGCCGCCGCCAAAGCGTGTACAATCCTCCGCCATGAAAAACGAAGCCAACTGTTTCCATTGCGGCGAGCCCGTGCCCGAGGGTCTGCATCTGAACATTGCCTACGAAGGGCAGGAGCATCCCGCCTGCTGCGCGGGCTGCCAGGCCGTGGCGCAAAGCATTATCGACGCGGGTTTGGGCAATTATTACCGCCGGCGCACCGCCGATGCGGAGCAGGCCGCGCTGCCGCCGCCCGATATGCTGGCGCAGCTTAAACTGTACGATCTGCCCGACGTGCAGCGCGATTTCGTTGCCGCCGTATCGGAAAACGGGCGCGAGGCGGTGTTGATGCTCGACGGCGTGACCTGCGCCGCCTGCGTGTGGCTGATCGAGCAGCGGCTGTTGCGGCTGGACGGCGTGTTGTCGGCGGAACTCAATTACAGCACGCTCAAAGCGCGGGTGCGTTGGGACGAGGGGCGCACGAAGCTGTCGGACATCCTGCTGGCGGTGCGGCAGACGGGTTACGCCGCCCTGCCCTACGACGCGCGCAAGTCCGAGGAGGCGGCGCAGAAGTCGCGCAAAAAGGCCATCGTGCGGCTGGCGGTGGCAGGCATGTGCATGATGCAGACGATGATGTTCGCCCTGCCGACCTATCTTTACGACGACATCGAGCCGCAGTTTCTCACCATCCTGCACTGGGGCGGCTTCCTGATGGTGCTGCCCGTGATTTTCTATGCCGCCGTGCCGTTTTACCGAGGCTGCCTGCGCGACATCAAAAACCGCCGCGCGGGCATGGACACGCCGATTGCGCTGTCTGTCTGGCTGGCCTTCGGCGCGGGCGTGTACGCGCTGCTCTCCAACGCCGGACAGGGCATGTATTTCGAAGGGCTGGCGATGCTGGTGTTCCTGCTGTCGCTGGGACGGTTTATGGAACAGAGTGCGCGGCAGAAGGCGGGCGACGCGGCCGAGCGGCTGGTGAAACTCGTGCCCGCCTTCTGCCATGTGCTGCCCGACTATCCCCGCAGCGAGCGCAGCGAAGAAGCGGCGGTGGCGCGGCTGGCGGCGGGCGACGTGCTGCTGGTGAAGGCGGGCGAAGTCATTCCCGCCGACGGCACGGTGCTCTCAGGCGAGAGCGAGGCCGACGAAGCCATGCTCACCGGCGAGAACCTGCCCGTCGCCAAACGCGCGGGCGACAAGGTCACGGCGGGCACGCTCAACGCCGCAAGCCCGCTGATTGTCCGCGCCGACAGCGTCGGCGGCGACACCCGCCTGTCGCACATCGCCCGCCTGCTCGACAAAACCCTGTCGCAAAAACCGCGCCTCGCCCTGTTGGCCGACCGCTACGCCTCACGCTTTGTCGGCGGCATGATTGTGTTCGCCCTGCCCGTGTTCCTTTTCTGGTGGTGGCACGCGGACATCCATCAGGCACTGTGGATTACCGTGTCGCTGCTGGTTATCACCTGCCCCTGCGCCCTGTCACTGGCCACGCCCACCGCGCTGGCCGCCAGCACCGGCAAACTCGCCGCCGAAGGCGTGCTCGTCGCGGGCGGCAGCGCATTGGAAACGCTGGCCGCCGCCACCGACGCCGTGTTCGACAAAACGGGCACGCTCACTGCAGGCCGTCTGAAAATCGAAAAAACCGTCTTGACCGGCAGCCTGAGCGAAGAGCAAGCCCTGCACATCGCCCAAGTGCTCGAAGCGCAGTCGGAACACCCGATCGCCCGCGCCTTTAACGACCTGCCGCTTCCGCAAGACCTCCCCGACCTCGCGCCGCAGGAGCGTGCCAACCGCGTCGGCCACGGCGTCAGCGCCAATCTCACCGTCAACGGCGAACGCGGCCTGTGGGCATTGGGCAAACCCGAATTTGTCGGCGAAACAGCGGGACAGAGGCCGCCTGAAACCGACGATCCCGCCCTGCAAGGCACGCTTATCGCGCTGGGCAGCCGCCACGGCTTCCAAGCCCTGTTCCTGCTGGCCGACCAAAGCAAAGACAGCGTGCCGCAAACCGCCGCCGAGCTGCGCAGCCTCGGCCTGAAACTGCACATCCTCAGCGGCGACCGCCAAGCCGCCGTCGCCGCGCTGGCCGACAGCCTCCACGCCAACGCCTTCCGCGCCGAAGCCGCGCCCGAAGACAAACCCGCCTACGTTAAAACCCTGCAACGGCAGGGCGGCGTGGTGCTGATGGTGGGCGACGGCATCAACGACGCCCCCGTCCTCGCCGCCGCCGACGTTTCCGCCGCCGTGTCGGGCGGTGCTGACGTCACCCGCGCGGGCGCCGACATCGTGCTGCTCAACGACGACATGTCCGTCATCCCCACCGCCGTGCGCCAGGCAAGACGCACCGCCGCCGTTATCCGGCAAAACCTGTGGTGGGCGAGTGTGTACAACCTCATCGCCGTGCCGCTGGCCGCCGCCGGCTTCGTCACCCCCTGGCTCGCCGCCCTAGGCATGAGCCTCAGCTCACTTCTAGTGCTCGCCAACGCCCTGCGGCTTCGTAAGGCCGTCTGAAAGCGGGGCAACGGCCTTTTCAGACGGCCTCTGCCAAGCAACACAAAGGCCGTCTGAAAACCGAAAACACAAGCGCAAACCCGAAAAGGAAAAAACATGAACGACTTCGAACGCATCTACCGCGACTGGCACGAACACGCTAAAAACCGCGACACGGAAAAACTCATCGCCCTCTATGCCGACGACGCCGTTCTCGAAAGCCCGCTCGTTCCCGCCATCATGAACCGCGACAGCGGCATCCTGCGCGGCAAAAGCGAAATCCTCGCCTTCCTCGAAGAAGGCACGCGCCGCCGCCCGAACGAACTCGTGCGCTGGTACCGCGAAGACGGCCGCTTCTTCACCGGCGGCGACACCCTGATTTGGGAATACCCGCACCAAACGCCCGACGGCGGCCAAGTAGATATCCTCGAACTGATGCAGCTTTCAGACGGCCTCATCGCCCGCCACCGCATCTACTGGGGCTGGTTCGGCACACAAATGCTGATTGCCGGCCGCCCCCATCCAAACGCCGGACAAAAGGCCGTCTGAAAGCGAAGCTTCAACGAAGTTAAAACCTTTCAGACGGCCTCCCCGCAAAGTGGGCACAAGCTCAAACCCTTCCCAAACCGCAAGGAATGCACATGAAGAAACGCCTTCTCCTCCTGATTATGCTGTCCGCCGCAGGCAGCGCCTTTGCCCTGCTTCCCCCGCCGCAAAGCGAAATCGCCTGCCCCGTCGGCGGCGAAGAATTTTGGGCGACGATGCACGACAGCGCGCCCGAATACCAAATCTGCCCCGGCAACAAACTGGTGTTCAAAACCGCCAAATACGGCAAATTCACCAAACAAGAGCTGGCGCACTACGAAAAAATCATCAACAGCAAAGCCTACCGCAACCTGCCCGCGCACACCGAAAACGCCCACCGCATAGCCGCCTTTGCCGAACTGTCGGGCGAATACAGCCCCGCCGCCGTCGGTTGGCTCTATTTCCGTGCCGCTAACGGCAAATACCCCGGCGAACCCTACTCCCGTGCCGAACTCAAACGGCTCCACCGCAAAGCCCTGTCCCACCTGAACAAAGCCCTGCGCGAACCGGGCAGCCCCCAAGACAAACAGTCCGCCCGCTACGCCCTAGCCGGTATCTACCGCATCAGCGGCGATTTCACCCGCGCCGAATCGGTATTGCGCACCCTATTGCAGGACAACCTTGACCCGAACGACCGCAAAGATGCCGAATACGTTTTGGAGTCTGTGCGCCTCAAAGACAGCGGCCACATCCTCCCCCGCTTCCACCGCCCGGCCATGCCCTGAAACACAAGGAGAACACCATGAACACAGTCACCCACCAACCCGAACAGCACCGTTTCACCCTCACCATCGACGGCACCGAAGCCGGCCACATCGCCTACCGCGAGCACAACGGCGGCTGGGACGTATACCACACCGAAGTCTCGCCCGATTTCCAAGGGCGCGGGCTGGCAAAAATACTGGTAGACGCGCTGATGGCGCACGCCGCCGGACACAACATCCCACTCACCGCCAGCTGCCCCTACGCCGCCCGCTTTATCGGCTGAGCGGCATTACGCCGCCCTTTGCGGAACAAACGGTTTACAAACTTGAAATACGGTAGCATTAACGCTTAAAATACCGCCCCTTAACAACAGCCGTCGTCGCCAAAACGGCGGCCGCACGCCGCAAACCACATTTTTCCCTCATGAAACCCATCCCGTCGAATCTGGAAAAACTCGCCCGCAAGCGGCGCGTTTTGCTTTTGCAGGGGCCGGTCGGCCCCTTCTTCCGCCGTTTGGCCGACTGGCTGGAAA
Organism: Neisseria sp. WLZKY-1; assembly: GCF_046546535.1. Taxonomy (NCBI): domain Bacteria; kingdom Pseudomonadati; phylum Pseudomonadota; class Betaproteobacteria; order Neisseriales; family Neisseriaceae; genus Neisseria; species Neisseria sp. WLZKY-1. The sequence goes on along the minus strand of NZ_JBKGTW010000002.1, from coordinate 16,382 downwards.
CCCGCGGCGCGCGCGTATTCAAAATCAACTTCAACGGCGGCGACGAAGCCTATTATCCCGCCGCAGAGGGCGTCAGCGCCTACCGCGGCACGCCCGAAGCCTTCGCGGAATTTCTCGCCCCGTTTCTCAAAGAACACAAAATCGACGCCGTCGTCTGCTTCGGCGACAACCGCCTCTACCACGTTATTGCCAAAGAAATTTGCGTGGCGGCGCGCGTGTCCTTCTGGGCGTTTGAGGAAGGCTATTTCCGCCCGCACTTCGTCACCCTCGAAGAAGGCGGCGTCAACGCCCATTCGCCGCTGCCGCGCGAGGGTTCTTTCTTTCTCAAAGCGCAGCGCAAACTCGCCGTACAGCAATACCGCCCGCCCGCCCCCGTGCCCGACGGTTTCCGGCCGCGCGCCAAACGCGCCATGTGGTACTACGCCGCCGCCAACCTCTTCAGCAGCCGCTACCCCGCCTACCGCCACCACCGAGCCTTCGGCCTGCCGCACTACATCGGCCTGTGGCTGCGCTCGGGCATCCGCCGCGCGGGCTACGCACTTTTCGACCACCGCTTTGCCGCCCAAACGGCCAAAGGCCGCTTCGGCCGCTTCTTCATCGTCCCCCTGCAAGTGTTCAACGACAGCCAAGTGCACGTCCACAGCGACTTTGCCTCCGTGCGCGACTTCCTGCTGCACGTTCTCGAATCTTTCGCCGCCCACGCCCCGTCCGACACCACGCTCATCATCAAACACCACCCGATGGACAGGGGCTTCACCGACTACAGCCGCGACATCGCCGCCTTCGCCGCCCGCCATCCCGACCTGAAACGGCGCATTTATTATGTCCACGACGTGCCGCTGCCCGTCTTCCTGCGCCACGGCGCGGGCATGGTCACGCTCAACAGCACCAGCGGCCTCTCCGCCCTCATCCACAACATGCCCGTCAAACTGCTCGGCCGCGCCCACTACGACATCCCCGGCCTCACCTCGCGCCAGCCGCTGGCCGAGTTCTGGCAAAACCCGCAGCCGCCCGACCGCGAACTCTTCACCGCCTACCGCCTGTACCATATCAACGTCACACAGATTAACGGCAGCTTCTACAGCCGCGTCAACCTGCCCGACACCCTGCCCCGCCGCCGCAAAAAATAAGCGCCCGGGTTCTTTGCACGCGGCAGACAGGCGTAACGCCAAACCCGCAGAGGCCGTCTGAAAGCGCAGTTCCGGCGCAGCCGAAACACCGACCGCCCTTTCAGACAGCCTCTTGCCAGCCACGCCCGCGCGGGAAGGCCGGGATGGCACTGTGCCGCTGCGGCGACTTTTGCAAGACATCTGAATGCGGAGCGTGAGTAACAAAATGGAGGCTAAAAATTCCCTACAAGCCTTATCCTATAAGGCTTTAAAGGGGTCCAAAGGCTTTGAATACAAAAAATGCCCTTTTTGCGGCTCAAAACAAATCAAAAAGAACGGCTGCCGAAACGCCAGACAATGCTACAAATGCCACACCTGCGACAGACAACTTAGCGGCAACAAGCGGCTCAATCCCCAAGCGCTATTTTGATTGCCATCATGGTATGCAGGATGGAAATAAGATTATGTTTATTAAAGATTATCTATCAGTTAAAGATGGCTGATAGCCTCCATTTTGTCCTATATGCCGAGCCAAACAAACGCCTTGCAAATCCATCTGTTACAATGCCGCCCTTTTTTTACCGACCAAAACCCGATTCCGCCATGACCGCCGTATCCGCCCGCCAAATCGACCGCCTGCTGCCGCAAACCCAATGCCGCGAATGCGGCTACGACGGCTGCCTGCCCTATGCCGAAGCGCTGGTGGCGGGCGAAGCGGCGGTGAACCTATGCGCGCCGGGCGGCGAAACGGTGATGCTCGACATCGCCCGACTGCTCGGCAAACCGCCACTCGCCCCCACCAAAACGCAAGCCCCCGCGCTGGCCTGGATAGACGAGTCCGCCTGCATCGGCTGCACCGCCTGCATCCGCGCCTGCCCCGTCGACGCCATCATGGGCGCATCCAAACTCATGCACACCGTTATCGCCGAAGAATGCACCGGCTGCGGCCTGTGCGTTGCCCCCTGTCCCGTCGACTGCATCCACATGAGGCCGTCTGAAAACCCGTCTGCCGACACCTTCCTGCCGCAGGCGCGCTCCCTGTCCGACAACGAAACCGACCCGCGCTTTGCCGCCGCCGCCCACGCCCGCGCCCGCTGGCAGAACCGCGAAACACGCAAAGCGCGCGAAGCCGCCGAAAAAGCGGCGCAGCGCAGCGCCCGCGAAACCGCCGCCCGCCGCGCCGCCCAACCCGCCATCAACCCCGCCGACCTCATCGCGCAGGCCATGGCGCGCGCCAACGCGCAACAGGCGCAGCGCAGCACCCCCGCCAACCGCGACCGTTTCAAAGCGCAGCAGTTGCAGGCCGCCCAAGAAAAAGCCGCCCTGCGCCGCTACCGCCGCAACGCGCAATACGGCAGCCCCGAGGAAAAAGCCGCCGCCCTCGAATGGCTGCGGCGGCACAAAGAAACACAGGAACAGGAAAACGAGGCTTGACCACCCGTTCGTCGGATAAGCGAAAGGCCGTCTGAAAACCCCGATTGCGGGTTTTCAGACGGCCTTTTCGCAGCAGTCACGGGGTTGCTTGCCAACACACCCTACTGTTTGCGTTTGGCCTTTTCGATGTCTTGCAGATACGGGTCGGCCTCGCTCCTGCCCTGCTCCAATGCTTTACGCAGCCAGTATTCGGCCTGTTGCCAATCCTTCGGCAGGGTCAGGAAACCGTTTTTGTAGGCCAAGCCCAAAATCAGGCGGCTGTCGGCGTCGCCCGCTTCGGCGGCGTCGCGTAGCAGTTCGGCGGCTCTGGCATCGTCTTTTTCCACACCCTCGCCCGCCACACTCATGGCGGCGAGTTTTTTCTTGGCGCGCACATAGCCGTGCCGCGATGCTTTGTCCAGCCAGTAGGCGGCCTGTTTCGGGTCTTTGGGCAGGATGTTGCCGCGCAGGTACATAAAGCCCAATTCGTGCTGCGCCAGCACGGAGAACGACGTTTCCTGTTCGGCGGCTTTGCGCAGCCATTCGACCGCCTGCGCGTCGTCTTTGGCAACGCCGTCGCCCGCGCGGTAGGCAACGGCAAGGTTGTATTGCGCGTCGGCGCGTCCCTGCTCGGCGGCTTTGCGGTACCACTTGACGGCCTGCGCCATGTCTTTGGGCACGCCTTTGCCCTGGCGGTAGCGCAGCGCCAGATCGTATTGGGCCTGCGCCTGTCCCAGCTGCGCCGCTTTTTCCAGCCAGTAAACGGCTTTGCCGTCGTCTTTTTCGACAACGAATCCGTCGCGGTAGGCGGTGCTGAGCAGCCGCGCGGCGCGGACGTCGCCCTTCTCGGCGGCACGGGTCAGCCATTTGACGGCCTCTTCTTTGTCCTGCTTCACGCCGCTGCCTGTCAGGTAGCGGCCGCCCAGCACGGTTTGCGCCAGAGTGTCTCCCTGTTCCGCAGTCTGTGTCAGCAACTCGATGCCGCGTTTTTCGTCCTTGTCGACGCCCTCGCCCAAAGAATAGCGCACGGACAAAGCCCTCAGCGCGCGGACGTGTCCCTGTGCGGCGGCCTTTTCATACCACTGCGCCGCCTGTTTCTGATCCGGTTTCACGCCTGTGCCCTTCGCGTAAATCACGCCGATGTTGTATTGGGCGGTGGCGTTGTTTTGCGCGGCGGCTTTTTTGTACCATTTGAGCGATTCGGCTAGGTTTTGCGCCACGCCGCGTCCCGCTCCGTACATAAAGCCCAAATTGTTCTGCGCTATTGTGTTGCCCTGTTTGGCGGCTTTTTCATACCAGGCGAAGGCCTGTTTGTCGTCCTGCGCCACACCCTTGCCGTCAAAATAAAGCGTGCCGAGGGCGGACTGCGACAAGGCATCTCCCTGTTCTGCGGCTTTGCGGTACCAAAGGGCGGCCTGCGCCTCATCCCGCTCCACGCCTTTGCCTTCTTCGTAGGCTGCGCCCATATTCCGCTGCGACACGGCATAGCCTTTTTCGGCGGCACGGCGTATCCATTTTGTGCCTTCGGCAAAGTCTTTGGCGAGGCCGCCTCGTCCTTCGTGATACATCACGCCGAGGTTGTTCATGCCGCGAAGGCTGCCGTTTTCGGCGGCTTTTTTGTCCCAAAACAGTGCTTTTTGTTCGTCTTTTTCCACGCCGCGCCCGAGGTAGTAGGCTTTGCCCAGCAGCGCCTGCGCTTCGGCGTCGCCCGCTTCGGCCAGCGGCAGCAGCGCTTTTACGGCTGCGTCGCCGCGTCCGGCGTTAATGTCGGCTTCAGCCTGTTTCAGACGGCCTTCTTCGCTGCCCGCCTTCGTTTGCGGCGGCGGCAGATGTGCGGCGGCAGGCAGGGCGGCAGAGAGGAAAACGGCGGCTATCAGGGCGGATATCGGTTTTTTCATATCGGGTGTTCCTTATCAAGGTGCAAAATTAACAAACGGCCAACCTTAAAAGGCCGTCTGAAAACCGGTTTTCGGTTTTTCAGACGGCCTTTCGTATGCCCGGCTTACTGGGCGGCTTCTTTTGCTTCGGAAGCGGCTTCTTTTGCATCGTCAGCAGCTTCTTTGGCATCTGCTGCGGCTTCTTTGGCATCTTCGGCCGCTTCGGAAGCTGCTTCGGCTTTATCTTCCTCAGTTTGTACGGCTTCGCCTTTCAGGCCTTTCAGGGATTCCTGGCAGTAGGCTTCCTGCTGGTCGGCCGGCAGGTTTTTCATCGCTTCCATGCCTGTTGCAAAAGTTTTTTTCGCATCTTCGCGCTGCGCTTCGGGCAGACCCTGCAACATATCGTTAAACGCTTTTTCATATTGCGCGCAGGCAGATCCGCCCTCGGCGGCAGGCGCCGCGCCGGATGCGGCGTTGTCGGACGAATTGCCGCCGCAGGCAGCCAGGGCGAATGCGGTAATCAGCAAGGTGGGAAGGGAAATTGCTTTCATGCTTGTCTCTCTTTTATGTTTGATTAATGGGAGGACGTATTGTTAAGGCATTTTCCCGCAGCGTCAAGTTTTGTCATATTTTCGCGCTGCGCCGCCCTTTTCAGACGGCCTTTTTGCCGTTTCTCACCCCGCCCCTGCTATGCCTTATAATCGCGCCCTGTTTTTTCCACCGGAAACGCCCGCTATGAAATGGCTCAAACGCAGTAAAACCCTTTGGCAGACCATCCGCCGCTACGGCCTGGCCGATTTGATTGCCCCGCTGGCGCGGGAAGGCTGGCAGCGCCGCCTGCTGCGCCTGCTGCCCAAAGCCGGGTTGGCGCAGGACGAGCCTTTACCGGTGCGCCTGCGGCTGGCTTTGGAGAGCTTGGGGCCGGTGTTCGTCAAATTCGGCCAGGTGCTCTCTACCCGTCCCGACCTGATTCCGCACGCCTACGCGGTGGAGCTCGCCAAATTGCAGGACAAAGTGCCGCCGTTTGATGCCGAACTGTCGCGACGCCAGATTGAAAAGGCTTTGGGCAGGCCGGTGAACGAAATTTACGCCGAATTTGCAACCGTGCCCGTCGCCAGCGCGTCGGTGGCGCAGGTGCACAGGGCGCGGCTTTACAGCGGCGAAGAAGTGGCGGTAAAAGTGCTGCGGCCGGGCATTTTGCCGGTTATCGAACAGGATTTGGCGCTGCTGCGTTTCTGCGCCGGCTGGGCGGAACGGCTCTTTGCCGACGGCAAACGCCTGCGCCCGCGCGAAGTGGTGGACGAGTTCGACAAATACCTGCACGACGAACTCGACCTGATGCGCGAGGCGGCCAACGCCAGCCAGCTCGGGCGCAATTTCAAAGACAGCGCCATGCTTATCGTGCCCAAAGTGTTTTACGACTACTGCGCGCGCGAAGTATTGACCATCGAATGGATGGACGGCACGCCCGTATCCGACATTGCCGCGCTCAAAGCGCAAGGCATCGACTTGCACAAACTCGCCGATTACGGCGTGGAAATCTTCTTCACCCAAGTGTTCCGCGACGGCTTTTTCCATGCCGACATGCACCCAGGCAATATTCTTGTGGCCGCCGACAACCGCTATATCGCGCTGGATTTCGGCATCGTCGGCACGCTTACCGACTACGACAAACGCTATCTGGCCATCAACTTTCTCGCCTTTTTCAACCGTGACTACCACCGCGTCGCCACCGCCCACATCGAATCGGGCTGGGTGCCGCCCGAAACCCGCGCCGAAGAGCTCGAAGCGGCCGTGCGCTCGGTGTGCGAACCGATTTTCAACAAACCCATTTCGCAAATCTCATTCGGCCTCGTGCTGATGCGCCTGTTTGAAGTCAGCCGCCGCTTCCACGTCGAAATCCAGCCGCAGCTTGTCTTGCTGCAAAAAACCCTGCTCAATATCGAAGGACTCGGCCGCCAACTCGACCCCGATTTGGATTTGTGGAAAACCGCCAAACCCTTCCTCAGCAAATGGATGAACGAACAAATCGGCCCCAAAGCCCTGTGGCGCAACCTGAAAAACGAAGCCCCCGACTGGGCGCAAATCCTGCCCGCCCTGCCGCGCAAAGTCGCCGCGCTGGTGGACGAAAACCGCCAAAAAGAAATGCGCGACGCCTACCTGCATCTGGTGAAAATCCAACACCGCCAAAGCCTATGGCTCGCCGCCATCGCTATTGCGCTGCTGCTGATGCTGCTGTTCAAATAAACGCAGGCCGTCTGAAAGCATTCAGACGGCCTCCTGCCGACATTAAAAAGGAAAGCGCATGACATTTGCCGTCGTCCACAGCCGCGCCCTCGAAGGTATGAACGCCCCGCCCGTGGAAGTGGAAACCCATCTGGCCAACGGCCTGCCGCAATTCAACATCGTCGGCCTGCCCGACACCGAAGTGAAGGAAAGCCGCGACCGCGTGCGCGCCGCCCTTATCCAAAGCGGCTTCGAGTTTCCCGCCAAAAAAATCACCGTCAACCTCGCCCCCGCCGACCTGCCCAAAGAATCCGGCCGCTTCGACCTGCCCATCGCCCTCGGCATCCTCGCCGCCTCCGGCCAGATTTCCGCCGAAAAACTGCCCGCCTACGAATTTGCCGGCGAACTCGCCCTCTCAGGCCTGCTGCGGCCGATACGCGGCGGACTGGCCATGGCCTGGCAGGCCAAACAGGCGCGCCGCGCCTTCGTCATGCCGTCTGAAAACGCCGCCCAGGCCGCCGTGATGCAGGGCGTGGAAGCCTACGGCGCCGACAGCCTCGCCGCCGTTGCCGCCCACCTCAACGGCATCGAACCCCTGCCCCGCGCCGAAACGCCGCCGCAGAGGCCGTCTGAAAACGAAAACCTGCCCGACCTGCGCGACGTCAAAGGCCAGCACACCGCCCGCCTCGCCCTCGAAATCGCCGCCGCAGGCGGACACAGCCTGCTGATGATGGGCCCGCCCGGCACCGGCAAATCCATGCTCGCCCAACGCCTGCCCTCCATCCTGCCGCCGCTCACCGACGACGAACTGATAGAAGTGTGGACGGTGCAGTCCCTGCTGCCGCACCACACGCAAACCCCCGGCCGCAGCCGTCCCTACAAAAGCCCGCACCACTCCGCCAGCGCCGTCGCCCTCGTCGGCGGCGGCTCAGACCCCCGCCCCGGCGAAATCTCGCTGGCGCACAAAGGCGTGCTGTTTCTCGACGAATTGCCCGAGTTCGACCGCAAAGTGCTCGAAGCCCTGCGCGAACCCCTCGAAAGCGGCGAAATCCACATCTCCCGCGCCGCCCGCCAGGCCGTCTTTCCCGCCGACTTCCAACTTATCGCCGCCATGAACCCCTGCCCCTGCGGCTACCACGGCCACCCGTCCAAACCCTGCCGCTGCACGCCCGACGCCGTGCGCCGCTACCGCGACAAAATCTCCGGCCCCCTTATCGACCGCATCGACCTCGTTATCGAAGTACCCGCCCTGCCCGCCGCCGAACTCGTCAGTGCCAAAGCGGGCGAACCCAGCGCGGCCGTTTTAGAACGCGTCCTCGCCGCCCGCGAACAGCAGACAAAGCGGCAGGGCAAACTCAACAATGCCCTATCCCCCACCGAAATCGACGAAGCCGCCGACATCTCCGCCGAAGCCAAAGAAACCCTGGGCGCGCTGCTGGAAAAACTCTCCCTCTCCGCCCGCAGCTTCCACCGCATCCTGCGCACCGCCCGCACCATCGCCGACCTCGCGGGCGACACCGAAGTGGCGCGCGGCCACGTCCTGCGCGCCGCCGGCTTCCGCCGCTCCATGTAAACGGCGGTGGAAGGCCGTCTGAAAGCGCGGCTTCACCGAAGACAAAACAAGCGCAACAGGCCGTCTGAATATTTGCTAGAATACGCCGCCTTTTCCCGGCAAACAGGCCGCCGCCCCTTTTCAGACGGCCTCTCCCACATCAATAAAGGTAGTTGCAATCAATGAAAACAGAGAAACCCTACGGTAAAGGCTTTACCGGCTTCATCATCGGCCTGCTGCTGGCCACCGTCATCATCGGCAGCTTGGTTTACATACTCGAAACCAGCCGCAAACGCGATTTCAAAGACCCCGTGGTGGAAAAAGAACTCCCCCCGCCCGAAATCCTCACACCGAAAAAACCGGCCGAACCCGCGCCGCCGCCCCAACCCGAACACCAACCCGCTTCCGAACCGCAGAACATCAGCACGGGCGAACCCAAAGAAACCCCGTCTTCCGAACCCAAAGCCCAAGACGACAACGAACCCTCCGACATTATCGGCATCCCCGACGCACTGCCGCCGCACAAAACCGAAGCCGACAAAGAAAAGCCCAAAGCCGAACGCAAAAAAACCGACAAACCGCAGGCCAAGCCCACGCCCGAGCAGATTCTCAACGGCAAAGCAGGCCGAGACCAGGCCAAAACCGACCGCGAAGCCGAACGCAAAAAAGCGCAAGACGCCCTGAGCGGCCGCACTGGCAAAACCGAAACGCCAAGCAGCGCCGGCGGCAAAAGCCGCATCATCGTACAGGCAGGCTCCTACGGCAGCCGCGACAAAGCCGAAGTGCAGCGCGCCAAACTCGCCGCAGTCGGCGTCGACGCCCACATCGCCGAAGCCACGGTTCAAGGCAAAACCATGTACCGCGTGCAAACCGCCCCCCTTGCCGCCGATGCCGCCGCACTCACCCGCCAAACCCTGCAACAGAAAGGCATAGACAGCTTCGCCCGTCCCGCCCGCTAACCCTCCACCGACACACAAGGAAACCGACATCATGAAACTGCAACACACCCTCCTCGCCGCCGCCCTCAGCCTCGGCCTGGCCGCCGCCCACGCCGAAATCAAGGAAGGCACCGACTACGCCGTCTTGGCCAAACCCCTGCCGCAGCAACAGAAAGACAAAATCGAAGTGGCCGAATTCTTCGGCTACTTCTGCGTCCACTGCTTCCACCTCGAACCCGTTTTGCAGAAACACAGCAAAAAATGGAGCAGCGACACCTACATCCGCCCCATCCACGTCGTTTGGCAGCCAGAAATGGAAGGCATGGCGCGCATCGCCGCCGCCGTCAACAGCAGCGGCATGAAATACCAAGCCAACCTGCCCGTGTTCAAAGCCATCTACGAGCAGCGGCTCAACCTGTCCGACCCCGCCACCTTCAAACAATGGGCGGCCGCGCAAACATCCTTCGACGGCGCCAAACTTACCGCCGCCTACGACTCCTTCGGCAACCAGGCGCAAGCCAAACAAATGGCCGAGCTGACCGAACAAATGGGCATCAACGGCACGCCCACCTTCATCGTCGGCGGCAAATACCGCGTTATCTTCACCGGCACCGACTGGGACGTCTCGATGAAAAAAGTGGAAGAAATCATCGACAAAGTCCGCCAAGAACGCGGCATGAAAGCCCCCGCCCCGCAGGCCGCCGCCCGCAGCAAAGGCGCGGCGCTGGCCAAAGCGGCCAACAAATAAAGCCGCCGCCCGCAGCAAAGAGGCCGTCTGAAAACCCGTTTGCGGTTTTCAGACGGCCTTTTGCATGGCATGAAGGGACACCGCTTTCAGACGGGCGGCAGTTTCAGCCAACTGCCAAACAACCCGCTCCTCTTTTTCCCACAGCGCCGTTAAGGCCGTCTGAAACCCTCGGCCGACAGAGTTCCCTATCACGCTTGCCGAAAGTGCTGTGTTGTACAGGGCGGAGACATAAGTCGCTGAGGAAACTGTGCAGGGCGGCAAGTTTGGCGGTTTCAGACGGCCTTTGACGCTTTCAGGCTGCTTTCGAGAGCATCGTAGCAGCATTCCCACAGCGGCACTTCGTCAGCGGAAACGTTTCCTGCCAGCAGCGCGGTTTCAAGGGCGGCGTGGAAAGCGGTGCGGGTGGCGGGGTTTTCAAACCATTGCGCAAAGGCTTGGTTGAAAACGGCGGGGTCTTGGCGGCGGCCGGCGGGCAGGTAGAAATCCTGCCGCCATTTTTTGCTGCCGACGGGCAGCGCCGTCCACGTTTCGACAAAGTCGGCCAGCGCGGGCAGGCGGTCGGCGTGCTGCGTCCAGATGTCGAGCAGTTCGGCGGTGATGTCCAAATCGGCGTAGTGGAACATGACGAGTGCGGCGGCGGGGTTGCCGTAGTCGGGTGCGGCGGTGAGTTGTCGCACAAACCAGGCGCGGGCGAAGCGGTGCATAAAGTCCAGCTCGGCAGCCGACCACACTTCGGACAGATCGCAGCGGAGTTTGTCGAGCTGCATTTCTTCCAAGCTGCGGATGTCTTCACCGCGCACGATGGCTTCGAGAATGCGTGGCAGAAAGTGTTTCATGTCGCGAGCAGTAGCAGCTTCGTCGTCCAATGGGACGCTGCCGAGGTAGGCCTGCAGATAGTCTTCGGGAATGTCGCGCAGGGGAAAGCGTAGCAGTTCGCGCTGGAAGTCTGCGGGCGAGCAGCATTCGCAGGTGCAAATCGCCAGCGGGAAACCGGCGCGGCAGGGGGCGAACAGGCGGTAGGCTTCTTCGATTAGGGTGGTGAGTTGGTCAACGGCGGGCATGGCGGGCTTTCGGGTGTTTTGGGTTGGGGCTTAGGCTGCTTGTGCGGTTTGGCAGGCAGCCTGAAATGTATCGGCTACTGCATTCCCTCTCCCGCTTGCGGGGTGTACAGAGCGGGAGAGGGGACAACGTAGCGTATGCGCCACACGACACACGTAATTTAAGGCCGTCTGAAACCCAAATCCGGGGCTTTCAGACGGCCTTTTTGCTTCGGCAAACCGCGTTTACCGCGCCAGCGCTTCGAGGCGCAAATCCAAGTTTTCCGCCCGCACTTTAAACAGCAGGTCGATATTCGGGTGCTTGCCGGGGTTGGCTTGGGCGTCGGCGGTGTGTTCGGCGAACAACTCCAGCCCGCGCGCGGCGGCTGCGCCGTTCAGGCGGCCGGAAAATTCCTGCGCCAGCGCGTTGTAGAGTTTGAGCGAACCGAGCTTGCCGGGGGCGGCGGGAATGTGGTGAAGGATGTTGCCTGCCGCGTCGAGGACGTTCAGACCCGAAAGGCGGGCGATGTCGGGCATGGCGGCGAGATTGTCTTGAAAACTCATGGGGTTTCCTTTTTTGCATCGGGTTGGGAAAACGGAATGCTTATTTCGTACCGAAAATCTTGTCGCCCGCGTCGCCCAGGCCGGGGATGATGTAGCCGTTTTCGTTGAGGTGGCTGTCGAGGGCGGCGGTGTAGATGGTGACGTCGGGGTGGGCGTCGTTCACCAGTTTCACGCCTTCAGGCGCGGCGACGAGGACGAGGGCTTTGATGTTGGTGCAGCCTTTGCTTTTGAGCAGGTCGATGGTCGCCACCATCGAGCCCCCGGTGGCCAGCATGGGGTCGATAATCAGCGCGGGTCGCTCGTTCATTTTGCTGACGAATTTTTCAAAATAGGACACGGGTTTGAGCGTTTCTTCGTCGCGCTGCAGGCCGACGACGCTGATTTTGGCGGTGGGAATCAAGTCGAGCACGCCGTCGAGCATACCCAAACCGGCGCGCAGGATGGGCACGACGGTGATCGTTTTGCCCTTGATGCGCTCGCCTTCGATTTCGCCGCACCAGCCTTGCAGGGTGTAGGTTTCGGTGGCGAAATCGCGGCTGGCTTCGTAGGCGAGCAGGCGCGCCAGCTCGTTGGTGAGCGTGCGGAATTTGTAGGTGCTGCAATCGGCCTCGCGCATCAGCGTGAGTTTGTGGCGGACGAGGGGGTGGTCGATGATACGGATGTTCACGGTCGGGACTCCAAATAGGGTTGGCAAAACGGCGCGGATTATAGGGCAGCGGGCAATTTCTGTCTTGACGGAAATTTGCAAAAATCCAATAATGCGCGCCATGAAACTGAATCCAACCACGCAGAAATTCGTGCTCCACTGGGGCGAAATGGGCTCCAAATGGGGCGTCAACCGTACCGTGGCGCAAATCCACGCGCTGCTCTACATCATCGGTCGGCCGATGAACGCCGAAGAAATCAGCGAAACCCTCACCGTCGCCCGCTCCAACGTCAGCAACAGCATCAAAGAGCTGCAAAGCCTGAAACTGGTGCAGACCGTCCACCAGCTCGGCGACCGCCGCGACTATTTCACCACTTCCGACGACGTGTGGGTGCTGGTGAAAACCATCGTCGAGCAGCGCCAGCAGCGCGAAATCGAACCCACCCTGCACTTTCTCAACGAGCTGATATCCACACCCGAATTCGCGCAGGAAAACGAGCAGGTGCAAAAACGCATCCGCGACACGCAGGAATTTATGGACATCGCCACCGGCTGGACGCGCGAGATGATCAAACTTCCCGCCGGCACGCTGGCGCAGGTGCTCAAACTCGGCGCGAAAATCCAGCGTTTTCTCGGCCGCAAAGACTGACGCAAAACCGAAAGAACAGGCCGTTCCCGCCTACGTGGGAACGGCCTCATCGCCCTTTGCCTTATAATGCCGCCTTTTCCCACCGAACGAGCCCCGCCATGTCCCGCATAGCCGCCCTGCCCGACCACCTCGTCAACCAGATTGCCGCCGGTGAAGTGGTCGAACGTCCCGCCGCCGCCCTGAAAGAAATCATCGAAAACAGCCTCGACGCGGGCGCGACGGCCATCGAAGCGGAGGCCGGTGCGGGCGGCGTGAAGCTGCTGCGCGTCACCGACAACGGCGCGGGCATCCACCCCGACGACCTGCCGCTTGCCCTGTCGCGCCACGCCACCAGCAAAATCGCCAGCCTCGGCGATCTGCAACACGTTGCCAGCATGGGTTTTCGCGGCGAAGGGCTGGCCAGCATCGCCTCCGTCAGCCGCCTCACCCTCACCAGCCGCCAGAGCGGCCAAAGCCACGCCTGTCAGATCCGCGCCGAAGACGGTGCACTCTCCGCCGTTACCGCCGCCGCCCACCCCGAGGGCACCACGGTGGAAGCGGCCGACCTCTTCTTCAACACCCCCGCCCGCCGCAAATTCCTCAAATCCGACGCCACCGAAAACGCCCACTGCGCCGCCGTTGTCGAACGCCTCGCCCTCGCCAACCCCGCCGTCGCCTTCACCTTCAAACGCGACGGCAAAACCCTGTTCTCCTACCCGCCGCAAAGCCTCGAAGAGCGCATCGCCGCCGTGCTCGGCGCCGATTTTCAGACGGCCTCCCTGCCCGTATCCGCCGCCGCAGGCGGCATGAGCCTGCGCGGCCTGATTGCCAAACCCACCTTCGCCAAAGGCAAAAGCGCGCAGCAATACTGCTTCGTCAACCGCCGCTTCGTGCGCGACAAAGTCATGCTGCACGCCGTCAAACAGGCCTACCGCGACGTGCTGCACCACGCCCTCACCCCCGCCTTCGTCCTCTTTCTCGAATTGCCGCCCGAAGCCGTCGACGTCAACGTCCACCCCGCCAAAACCGAAATCCGCTTCCGCGACAGCGCCGCCGTCCACCAATTCATTTTCCACAGCCTCGACAAAGTGCTGGCCGATACCCGCGCCGACCGCACCGAAAGCGTCGGCAACGCCGGCGCCGTGCTGCACCAAATCATGGGCGTCTCCGACAGGCCGTCTGAAACCACGTCTGAAAACCCGTCCGCCGCTGTTTCAGACGGCCTCCACACCCCGCCCGCGCCTTCCGGCAAAAGCGCGCCCGCCGCCTACACCCCCGCCGCCCGCGTGCCGCAGCAGCGCAGCCTCAGCCTCAACGAAAGCCGCCGCGCCCTCGACACCTACGCCGAACTCTACCGCAAGAGCCCGCAAGACGACCGCGAACTGGCCGAACTCGAACAGCAGCGCTTCGGCAGGCCGTCTGAAACCCCCGCGCCGCCCGCGCCTGCCGACAGCGTTTCAGACGGCCTCCCCGAACACCCACTCGGCTTCGCTATTGCCCAGCTGCTCGACATTTACATCCTCGCCCAAGCCACCGACAGCCTGCTGCTGATAGACATGCACGCCGCCGCCGAGCGCGTGAATTACGAAAAGATGAAACGCCAGCGCGACGCGCAAGGCCGTCTGAACAGCCAGCCGCTGCTCATCCCCGTTTCCTTTGCCGCCACCCGCGAAGAAACCGCCGCCCTCGCCGACCACGGCGACGACTTGCGCGCCTTCGGCCTCGACCTCTCCGCCATCGGCGAAAACCGCATCGCCGTGCGCGCCGTGCCGCAAATGCTCGGCAAATCCGACATCGAAAGCCTCGCCCGCGACATGCTGCGCGAGTTCGCCCAAGTCGGCGCCTCGCAGGCCGTCGAAGTCTGCGAAAACCGCATTCTCGCCACCATGTCCTGCCACGGCTCTGTCCGCGCCGGCCGCCGCCTCACCCTGCCCGAGATGAACGCCCTGCTGCGCGACATGGAAAACACCCCGCGCAGCAACCAGTGCAACCACGGCCGCCCCACTTGGGTGAAACTGACGCTGAAAGACCTCGACGCTCTGTTTCTGCGCGGACAATGAAGCCGCGCCCGCTTTGATGGGAATGACGTTTCCGCAAGCCGTTAAAAGGCCGTCTGAAACCGTAAAACGGGTTTTCAGACGGCCTTTCATACCGTCCTACTCCGCCACACTCGCCGCCACCAGCTTCACCACCAGCGGCCGCACCGCCAGCAAGCTGGCGAAGGCGACCGGCCAGGTAATTAGATAGGCTTTGGCGAGGCGCAGCGCATAGCCCGCGTCCAGACCGGTGTTCAGCGCGACCAGCACGCCGCTGACGATTAGCACCATGATTGCCGAGGCGTAAAAGGAAAAGAGCACGCCCGCGTATTTCTTTGGCAGTTTTTTCATGATTGGTTCCTGTGTATCGGGGAACGGCAGTTTAGTTTGTGCGCAGGGCGCTTAAAATACGAAAAATCGCCGACCGCCGACGATTCACGCACAAACAACGAAAGTATCGCCATGACCGACTGGGACGACTTGCACCACTTTGCCGTACTCGTAGAAAAACAAACCCTGACCGCTGCTGCCGAAGCGCTTGGCGTGCAGCACAGCACCGTCTCGCGTCGCATCGCGCGGTTGGAAGCGACGCTTGGCCTGCGCCTGTTTGACCGCATTGGCCGCCGTTACCTGTTAAGCGAAGACGGCGCGCGCATTTACGCGCAGGCGCAGGACATCGCCGTCGGCATGAACACCCTGCTGCGCACCGCGCGCGAGCAGCGCGAGGAAATGGCGGAAGTCGTCATTTCCGCGCCACCGCTGGTCGCCAAGGGGCTGCTGATGCCGCACTTTGCCGCCTTCGCCCGCCGCCATGCCAACATCCGTCTTGTCTTGCAAAGCGACGCACAAATCAGCAACCTGCACGCGCGCCAGGCGGATATTGCGCTGCGCATCGTCCGCCCGACGCAAAACGACCTAGTCGTCCGTCGCCTGCGCCCCATCCGTTACCGCTTCTACGCCCGCGCCGCCTACCTGAAAAACCGCCCGCGCGACGAGCAGGCCTTTCTCTGCCTGAACATCGCCGGTGCGCATGGCTTGTGGCAGGCAGAACAACTCGCCGGGCGCAAAATCATCCTCGCCTGCAACGATTTCGACCTCATCAAGGCGGGCATCTCCGCCGAAACCGGCATCGGCCTCTTGCCCGATTTCTACGTCCGCGCAGAAGACGGCTTTGTGCAGGTTGGGCTGTATGACGCGGCGACAAAGGAAGAGTTTGCCGCCGATATCTATCTGGTGATGCACGAAGACCTGCGCCGCTCGGCAAAAATCCGCGCGGTGGCGGATTTTTTGGGCGAAGTGTTGGCGGAATAAAGCTGTCTGAAACCTATTCCTTCCCACCTGCAGGAGGTCTGGGGGCTTGAGGTTTGAACGGCATTTATACGGCGGACAAGCGCTTCTGCGAACCGCCACCCCCTCCCCAACCCTCCCCCGCGCAAGCTGTACAGACCGGACACATAGGTAACACCTGTGCGGGGACATGGGTAACAGTTTTTCGGGCAGTTTAACAGAAGTCGTTCAGGTCAATCCGGCCGAGGCGGTAGAAGCAGAAATAGACTTCGTACACACCGTCTTCGCTTGGTACCGGACGGCAGGCTACGGTTTGTCCGA